>CBDUNQ010000009.1:0-14298 GCA_965368625.1 uncultured Gammaproteobacteria bacterium | reverse complement strand
GGATGTGCTGGCCTTTGCCCGCTACCATATAAAACAGCAGCGATTGGGTGAGGCCAGGCACCTGCTTCAGCGTTGCCGTGCCCAGTTGAATGTGCAGGGGCAACTGGAGCTCGCCTGGTTGTATCGCCGCAATGAAGACTGGCAAGCCGCAAAGGCCATCTGGGAACCGCTGGCAGAAGCTGGAAATCATGATGCCCAGGAATGGCTTTCCAAGTATTATGAGCATGTGGCCAAAGATTTATCCCAAGCCTTGAAATACGCGTATGCCTTACCCCGGCAGGGTGGGCACGACCAGCGTCGGTTGCGTTTGCAGCAACGTCTGGCCAAGGCGGGCTGATCACTCATTGCGATGGTGAACAGCCATGCGGTTTCGATTCAACAGGGGTGGGCGGGGTCCAGGTGTAAGTCTGTATGTGTAAATAGCCGTTTTACGGGCGGGAATGGATGATGTGGCTACTGAAATTGACGCTCATCTGGGTGTTGTTGCTGGTTGTGGCCATGGCAACGGGGTCGCTGAGGGAATTCCTGTTGGCGCCCAGGTGGGGTGAAGATCTGGCCTTGCCCGTGAGTGGTTTGTTGCTGGCGCTGCTGGTATTCCTGGTTACCTGGCTGTTGCTGCCCTGGGTTGGTCATCTGCCGCGAAACCGGTATCTGCTGGCAGGTCTGTATTGGTTGCTGCTGACCCTGGCTTTTGAAATCCTGTTCGTTATAGTGGTACTGCAGGATGGCTGGCAGGTGATCTTTTCCCTGTTCCATATTGCTTCGGGAAACCTGTTCAGCCTGGTGTTGCTGGCACTTGTTCTTTCCCCATGGCTTGTGGCGCGGATTCGGGGTTTATAGATACGCTGCGTGTTTATGTCTTCGCTGAGGGTTGATAGGCGCGATTGATGTGCTCATGCATGAGCAATCGTTATTTATGAAACCGCTTATTACCCCTTCATTGCGGGTCGCCCAGCGACGTGGCAATCTTTATGGGCTTGTTACTACGATACGAGATTGTCGCGCTTCTCTGGCATAGGCAGAGGTCATTCGATAAATCAGAGGTTCCCCAGGAGGCACCATGTCAAACGAAGGCTATCATGAAGCAGTAGAGGAACTATCCGAAGAAACCAGGGATATGCACCGGGCCATTACCTCCCTGATGGAAGAGCTGGAAGCCGTGGACTGGTATAACCAGCGGGTGGATGCCTGCAAGGATGAACAATTGAAAGCCATTCTCGTCCATAACCGCGATGAGGAAAAAGAACATGCCGCCATGGTACTGGAATGGATACGCCGCAGGGATCCGCGTTTCGACAAGGAATTGAAGGATTATCTCTTCACCGATAAAACCATAGCCAACAGGTAAGGGCTACGTTCATGGCTCTTGTCGCCCGGCAGGGGAAGCAGGGTGCCTGTGTGAATGACCCGCAATGCGAAATACAAGGTGAGCGGAAATCCATCGGTGCATGATTATCTACTCATTGCCCTGTTGTTCCTGAGTAGTGCTCAGGCAGGTGAGCTGAAACCCTTTACCAGTGATGGCTGCAGTGCCTTTCCTGATGGCACCTGGGAACAGCGTACTCTGTGGCTGACCTGTTGCACTGCCCATGACTATGCCTATTGGAAAGGAGGCACTTTCGCCCAGCGCGTGGAAGCCGATGAACAGCTGCGAAGTTGTGTGGCGCAAGTGGGTAACCCGGATATTGCCCGGCTCATGATGATGGGAGTACGGGTAGGTGGTTCACCCTTTTGGCCCACGCGTTTCCGCTGGGGTTATGGCTGGCCATATCCGCGCTCCTATGGTCCGCTGACCGGGGAGGAACGGCAACAGCTAGAGCGCATGCTGCCAGGCAAGCCTTCACAGGAAGAGACTCAGCGTGAATAGCGTAACTCGGCGTAGACACTGCGCCCTTCCAGTGGATAGTCGTCGGCAATGTTGCCATTGCTGGGCTCATAGGCATCGTGGTCAAACAGGTTGCGAACGGACATGGCAAATTCCCAGTGGCGGGCAATATTTTCCCGGCGCAGGGTAAGGTGCACCAGGGTGTCATCATCCAGGGGCGGGCGGGGATCCATGGCTGTGCGCTTTCGGTCGCCTATCCAGTGTACCTGGGTGTGCAATGACCACCCGGGGTAGGGTTTCCATAAAGAAGCCAAGGTCAGTTGTTGCCCCGGCGTATCCGGAATACTTGCCCCGGTGAGATCATTTTCCGCGTTTTGCCAGGAAAAATTCCCGCTAAGTTGCAGTTCCGGTAGCGCCTGCCACTGGGCTTCCAGTTCGAAGCCATGGCCATGCTGATCGTTGGTATTTTCCGAAGTATTTGCCAGGGTTGCCGGATCCTGCAACAAATTGATCATGTCACGGCTTTTGTAAGTGAACAGATTCAGTGCCGTGTGGATATCGTACCCTAGACGGTAATCAAAGGAGAGTTCCAGGGTGTCAATAATCTCAGGGTTCAGGTCGGGGTTGCCCAGCAGGGATGGGTTATTGATGAAATAAAGTTCGGAAAGCGAAGGTGAACGAAAAGCGCGCCCATAGAGTAGCTTGGTAGTCAAATTATGGGTGCTCGCCCATACCAGCGCCAGACGTGGATTGATGCTGTCTCCGCAATCGGAGTAATGGTCATAACGCAAACCGGCTGTAAGCTCCCAGTCGGAGGCAAAGGCCCATTCATCCTGAAGGCTGAGATAACGATTGATCCGGCGTCTGTCGGTGAGGAAGATATAGGGTGTATCACTCACATCCGTGAGGCTTCCATCAATAATGGCGATACTGCCATCAATGACGCCGGGGCCGAAATTCTTGCGTTCCTGAGTGTCGAGTCGATGGGTTTTATAGCCAGTGCTCACCTGTATGCGATGTTGCGCTATTCCGGAATAAAGTGCGGTAAAATCCAGCGCCTTTACCAGTTCTGAGCCACTGGGTGTGCCAATCAAGCCTTCTGGAAACAAGACCATTCCCACCGGATTGATTCGATCCACGTTACCGTCGCTGCCAATGGGGAGCACAGTGCCGGAAGGAAGAATATGGTAGCGGTTGCTCTCATTCTTGTAATAAACATTTCCCCGCGTACGGAAATCCCAGTGCTCAATGACATCTTCTGTGCGATGTTCGATGTCCAGAAGATAGGCATCCATATCGGTATGGCCGGCAGGATCCAGCGCCTGTGCAATCCCAGGGCCGGTGCCACCCCCCCGTTGCTGCCAGTTCCACAGGCCAATGGTCCAGTGTTTTCTGGAAAGCCTTAGATTTGCATTGCTGACGTTATAGGCGGTATTGAAATGCCCCGGGGCCAGAGATGCCTGAGTGCCCAGTAATGTATCCAGTTGGCTCTGTTGATCGGATGATATACGTCGACCTGAATCACCATCGCCTTTTTGCCACTCCAGTTGTAAGGCCAGATCCCATGATCCCCAGTGTGCACTCTGCAAGAGCCAAGCTTCCTGGCTGTCAAAGGAACCACTGCGCAAGCCGAGCCGGGTTCCGTCAATCTCTTCAGCATCCTTGGTGATGATATTGATAACTCCCGCAAAGGCATCAGAGCCATAGAGTGCTGAGCCGGGTCCGCGGATCACTTCGATGCGGGAAATCCCGGCCACTGGCATGCGGAAGGTGCTGGGTCGAGAGCCACTGGGCATACTGGTGATGGGAAAACCGTTATAAAGCATGAGCACCTGCGGGTTTTCAGCCGTGTGTAAACCACGAATGGAGTAAATGGCATTAAAACGGTTATAGGAGCGGGATACATGTAGTCCGGGTACGGTTTCCAGTGCCTCATCCAGCGTGGTGGCTCCCATGGCGCGAATCTGTTCCGCGGTAATCACCGTGGCGATGGACGGTGCAAGATGGATGGGTTTCGAAGAACCGGTTGCGAGACTGATACTATCACCATCACCGTACAGCATGGTGAGACCGGGTTCCTCCTGTCCGGCATGACCCTGTTCAGGGGAATTCACTAGCACGAATATTGAAAAGAAAATACTCAGGATATATTTTTTCATGGTGCGATTCCGGGTAATACCATGTTGCCGCTTATTATCAGGGAATGATTTATTCATTTTATTAGCATTATGGATCTTGGAAAGTGAGTGAAAATGCGCGTTGTTCCTCGGCAGAGAAATGAATGCCAAGATGTGCTGCGGTGCGCAGATTCACCGCGGTCTTCAAATCCTTCAAGGGCGATACACCCTCCACCATTTGAGGGTTTTCGATGGCGGTTAGCGCCATTTCGGCCAAGCGTTTTCCCATGCTTCTGTGATCGGGTATGAGCGCAAACAATGCGCCGCGTTTGACATGCGCGGGATTATTGGAAAACACCACCAGTTTCTTTTTCCAGGCGGTTTCCATTACCAACGGGATTACGGACTTATCGGATGCGATGATATCCAAAGGCAGCCAGATGGCGTCCTCTGAATCCTTGGCCGTTGACAGTACTTCGAGATACAGGCGTAGTGCATCCTGGGCATCCGTAGCTGAAAAGGCTTGTAGATCCAGTGCGTGCTCGTGGGCGGCCTGTTCCGCCAGGGGAATCAGCCAGTCGGAATTGCCTTTTCGGTAAATCAGATACACCCGTTTCACGGAAGGGGTGAGTTGCTGCAGGCGATAAAAGAAGGTTTGGGGGTCAGCTACGAGGCTGATGCCGGGAACGGAGTCGGGTGACAGCAATGCCGCACCGGCAACCAGGGGTTGCCTCAATTTCACCTGCCTGGCCAGGGTGTACCCCTCATGTCCCAGGGAAATTACCGAGTCGACCTGCTCCCTGTCCAGAAAGGCCTGCAGGGAAATAGCGCTCTCGTTGCTACGTATCTCTCTGCGAATCAACTGGATGCCGGGGTTGTCGGCTATTCCCAGCATGATGTTTTCAAAGATATCGGTAAAAGCGCCCGGACCGGGATAAAGCACAGCGATGCGGGAATCTGCCATGACACCGTGCCAGCAAAAGCCAAGCAGGCAGAGCAGCCATGGTGCCAGGGTTCCCCGGTGTGGTTTTTCGCGCAAAGGAAATCGCATCTTTTTGATTTATAACTACTTTTTTGTTGGCTGCTGCGAAATGTACAGCGGCTTTGTCCAGATGCAATGCGTTTGTAAACGCAACGCTCCCGCGCGTCCTTGTGGCTTCTCAGTCATGTTACCTGTTTTCCTGCCAATGTCCTAGCGCTCCCGGGGCGGGGGACAGGCAGGATGGCACCACTTCGATGTGCTTGTCGGCAGAAAGCTCTGAGGTTATGGTGGAAACACTGTACGGATACCATATTATGAACGGTTTGCAGTGGTCATTTTTAGAGTGCACGAAATAATAAGTATTCATATGTTAAGGAAATTCTTATGAAACAAATTGCCAAAACATTTATTCCCAAATCCCTTGAGCCCATGGTCAGAAAAATGTATCGCGGTTTGCTGGGAGGGGCTGGAGCTGATTTTAGCAAAGCGGATTATCAGCAATTGACCGCCTTGAAGTGCCTCATCTCGTACAATCGTTATGGAGGATATTGCGTACCCGAGTCTTCACAGCACCGCCCGGCTGCCCATAAGATTCTGCTGAACGAAGTCTACGAAGCGCAAACCATTCAATTCATGAGAGAACATTGCGGTGATGGCGACATCATTCATGCCGGTGCTTACTTCGGTGATTTTTTCCCTGCCCTGTCACAGGCGTGTGCCCCCGGAGCAAAAATATGGACGTTTGAACCCAATGCGGAAAATTATCGCTGTGCACAAATAACCATACTCATCAATAACATTGCCAATATCGAACTTGCCAATGCTGGTCTGGGTGAGCGCTGTGAGCGTCTGTTCATCAAGACACGTGATGAAAATGGCCAGGCTCTGGGCGGAGCCAGTCAGATTACCGCGGAAGGGACGGGTGATGCGCTGGCTGAGGTGGAAGCCGTTCAGATAGTAACCATCGATGAAGTGGTCCCTGAGGATCGCAAGGTTTCCATACTGCAATTGGATGTGGAGGGTCATGAGCAAGCTGCTTTGGCAGGTGCGCTGCAGACCATCCGTCGCTGTCGCCCCATACTTATCCTGGAAATACTTCCGGAAAATGATTTACTGCAAAGCGCCTGGTTTGCAGAAAATATCATCAGCCTTGGCTATGGCTTAACCGGCGAAGTTCAGAGAAATTCCGTGTATGAGTGTGCCGCCATCAATTGATTCCCTGTTGCCAAGCTCAGCGTATATAGCGTAACCGTTTACCCTTGAAACCAAGCTCCTGCGCCTCTGGAGTGCGGGGTCTTTCCACCTCCAGTGAAAAGCCAAGTTCAGCCATCAGGCGGCTGAACTTGCCATCCTGTTTTCGGCCCGGATCAACAATAATCACTTGCGAGTGGGCTTGTGCATGGCGTGAGATAAAGCCGGCAAGCAGCTCGGGCTGATTGGGTTCATAGAGTAAGTCGCTACCCACGATCAAATCAAAGAGACCAAGATCACTCGTCTCAGCTGACCAGTCTGCCTGTACAAACGGGAGGGGGGGAAGTCCATTGATGCGCAGGTTTTCTTCCAGAAAATCCGCGGCCAATGGGTGGTAGTCGCTGGCGACAATATGGGCTCCGCGGCTGTGTAAGACCAGGCTGGCCAGGGCGAGGCCGCAGCCTGTTTCCAATATGCGCTTGCCCTCTACGGGATGATCCAGCAGCGATTCTGCAAGGATAATGGACGAGGGCCAGAGGTTTCCGAATAACGACCAGGTAGCACAGTGAATTCCGGCATCCCTGGCGATTCCTTCAGGGTCGGCATATTGTTGGAGATCTTGCAGTGAACGAATACGGTAGTGATAGGGCCCCAGGCGGATGGATTCAATTTTCGTTTTATAACCGGGCATCACAAATCTTCATTGATCGTCGTGGTTCGTGGGTCATGTGAGGAAACCTCAACAGGCGAGGGGCATTGGCGCTTTGGTTACCCTATGGTACCCCTGTAGAATAGGGTTTGGGTAGCGATCAATGCCTGCAGCGCTGGTTCTTTCGTGGCGAGCCGGTTTCGGAACAGTGCCTGGATTTCTGCCAAGCACATGCCCAGATGGTAGCGGGGGCATTTTTTTTGTCTGTATAAAACAGGATTGGATAGCAACATGATTCATTGGTTCGTAGTGGGATTCGGCATCTGGATCAGCCTGTGCGCTGTACCCATCAAGGCCGCAGAGATGTTCATTTTGCCGCCTGACGATATCGATCTCGTCGGTGAAATGCGTATGGTGCCTGCGCAGCATGACGATACCCTTCTGGACATAGCCCGCCGTTATCACCTGGGGCATGATGAAATCATCCTGGCCAATCCGGATTTGGATCGCTGGTTGCCGGGTGAAGGAACTGAAGTGGTCTTGCCGACCCGTTATATCCTTCCCAGGGCCCCGCGCAGTGGTCTGGTGCTTAATGTGCCGGAAATGCGCGTTTACCACTATCCTGACGCCACTGAAAATGCACCGCGCACCGTACAAAGTTATCCTGTAAGTGTGGGTCGCATGGATTGGGCAACGCCTCTGGGAGAAGCCCGGGTATCCAGTAAACAGAAAGATCCCGCCTGGCGGCCACCGGAATCCATTCGCCGGGAGGCGGCGGAACGGGGTGAAATATTGCCGCAAGTAGTCCCCGCCGGCCCACAAAATCCCCTGGGCAAGTATGCCTTACGATTGAGTATTCCCGGATACCTGATTCATGGTACCGACAAACCCTGGGGCATCGGGATGCGAGTGACTCATGGTTGCCTGCGTTTGTATCCGGAGCATATTGAAACGCTATATCAGAAGGTGGCTGTGGGTACGCCGGTGCAGATTGTGAACCAGCCGGTCAAGGCCGGGTGGTTGCTGGATACCCTTTACATAGAAGTTCACCCGCCACTTGAGGAAGATGTTTCCGGGCGGGATAAATTACTCCATCTGGCCATGGACGCCATACGGGCGGAATTGGGTGGCCGTAACATACAACTCAGTGGCCGCCTGATACGCAAGGCTGTGGAAGAACAGCGTGGTTATCCAGTGGCGATAAGCGATTCCAATGTCATTGGTATGGATGAATGATGCCGCTCTACTGAGGGTATAAAGGCCATAAAAAAACCCGGCCGGGTGTGCCCCGGCCGGGTTTTTTACTGCGGTATTACTTGTACATCGCTTTTTTGAACATGCGATCGATCTTACTGTCGGTGGCTTCAGACTGTGCCTTGGCAGCGGCGGCGTCGGCGGCTGCTTTTTCCGCAATGGCGGTGGCAGAAGCGGCTTCGGTGCGCGCGGCGGCAGCCGTGCTTGCAGCGGCATCGGCAGCGGACTGCGCCTGTTGTACCTGGCTGCGCAGGCTGTCAATATCTGCTTTTGAAACACTGGCACAACCACTGAGCAGAACAATGCTGGTAATCACGGCACTGGCGGCAAGGGATTTAACGTTCATGTAAGACTCCTGGAAAAGGTTGGGTGTTATGGATAACCAAAGCACGGTGATTGGCTCCGTGTATGCGCAGTGTACCCGAAAATTTTCTGATATTTAACAGATACCCGTGGGCTACCCACAAAATGACGCAGATCAGTATCGGCTAGGCCTTGGAAGCACAAAATTGGTGCGTGTACTGTCTACTGAATGACGACGCGGGTACCGATACCGACCCAGGTACCGAGTAGTCTGAGCTGTTCGTTGCGCAAGGCGACACAACCATTGGTCCAGTTGAACTCTTCATGAATGACGGGATCGCCTTTACCCACCCCGTGGATACCGATATGACCGCCCAGTGCGGTGTTTTGCGGGGGGACTCGGCCGTGGCGATGGGCGCTGCGAATGCGGGCAAATTCTT
The DNA here is from genome assembly GCA_965368625.1 of uncultured Gammaproteobacteria bacterium. Taxonomy (GTDB): domain Bacteria; phylum Pseudomonadota; class Gammaproteobacteria; order DSM-19610; family DSM-19610; genus JAIVHA01. The sequence goes on along the minus strand of CBDUNQ010000009.1, from coordinate 5,537 downwards.
CCGCTGTAATCAGTCCGGAGGCCAGTGCCTCGGTAGCATGGGATATGCCCGGATAGTTCAGGCCAAAAAAGCGGACAAAGGGCGAGTCTTCGATGATATGGGATACCTTGAATTTACCCAATGGTGTTGTGCCATCCTGTGAAATCTTGGCATGGCTGGTGCCGGAACGGCCAATGGAGATATCCGTAAAGGTATGTAATGTCTTGCCCCCTTGCAGCACACTCAGGGTCCTGGCCTGCGTATCCACGAATATCCAGGGAGATGGCTCGTTATTCAGATCATTGGCCAGTGCAGGTCGATCCAGGTGAAACAACAGGATCAGCACAATGCCAAATTGCAGGGTGAAACGCATAAGCAGCTACCGCCCGTAGAGTCAGGTGAATATAAAAAACAGCGGGCAGTGTTCCACAGGCGGTAGCGGTTTTCCAGCAGCGACCTGGATCGTCAGGGGCAAGAGAAGTATGGTGTCACTCCTGGTCGCCAAAGGGCCACCACCAGCGGCTGCGCGAGGCGGGCTGCCCGCTATCTTCAGGGCTGGCAGTGCGCTCACGGTTGTTTTCCGGGCCCGATCTTTCGTTACGATCGCGTTCATATTCCCGCTCCCGGTCGCGTTCCCGTGATTCTTCCTGACTGCGATCGCGTTCCCGGTCGGTCTTGCTGTCCGCGTTCATTTCTTTGCGTTCCTGGTTTCTTTCCTGCATTTCATAGGCTCGCTGCTGGCCAACACTGCGGCCATCTTCGTGTCCCATGGCCTTGCCCTGATTTGCGCCACCGCCACCGCCAGCAGCGGAAACGGTACCGGCCAACACCAGCAAGGCCACAGCGGCCAGTGGGCGAATCCATGTTTGGATGGATGGTTTCATACAGTTCTCCTGGATGGATAATCGGAATTTGTGCGTCGACTGTGACACAGATGTCTGAATTAAACCTGAAATCCCGGCTGGGAGGAGGTAACCATGCATCCCCCGGGTCGGTGCTTCCCGTTTTTCCAGTGGGCTCTCGATTTTACTTCCCCCACGGTGTTTCTGCCTTGCGAAATCGGGGATAAGTGCATATAATTCGCCCTCGGTCAGCTCGGGGTGATGAGTGGTTTGGCCTGCATGGTAAGCCCCGTTTTTGGGGTTTTTTCATGCCCGGTAGCACGAGCTTTATGTTAACCGATTGATTTATAACGTGTTTTCAGTCTACTGTGCGGCGATTATGCCCGCGGCTGGAAATGGTGCGAAGTGGAAGTGGGCCTTGGGCCCATTTTTTGTTTTTGGTGTTTTGAATGTCTCAGGAACCAGTGCATTTGCGGCAAATGATCGAGCCGGCGGTTACGGCGCTGGGATTTGAGCTGGTGGGTGTGGAGTATAGTGGCAGCAATGGCATGTTGCGGGTATACATCGACCATAAGGACGGCATTACTGTGGATGATTGCCAGGCGGTAAGTCATCAAGTGAGTGGCGTACTGGACGTGGAAGATCCCATCCCGGGGCAATATTCCCTGGAAATATCTTCACCCGGACTGGATCGTCCGCTGTTCACGGCCAATGACTACCTTCGCTTTGCAGGATCCAATGTGAAGATTCGTCTTCACGGCATGCTGGAGGGCAGGCGAAACTTTACCGGTCTGCTGAAGGGGCTGGAAAACGACCAGATCATTCTGGAAGTGGATGGTGAAGAAAAGTGGCTACCGCTGGATCAAGTGGATCGGGCGCGGTTGATACCTGAATACTGAGTCCCGGACTCGGAGGAAGTGGCAATGAGCAAAGAAATCTTGTTGGTGGTGGATACGGTTTCCAACGAGAAAGGCGTGGACAAGGAAATTATTTTCGAGGCAATCGAAGCCGCTCTGGCTTCTGCCACGAAGAAACGGGCCATTGCTGAAATCGACGCACGGGTGAAGATCGACCGTAAGACGGGAGATTACGATACCTTCCGGCGCTGGGAAGTCATTCCCGATACCGATGAAGAGGGTAATCCCTTTCCCATGGAGTTTCCTGCGAGCCAGATTACCCTCAGTGCCGCCCGGGAAGAAAGCCCGGATATCCAGCCGGGTGATTTTGTGGAAGAGCAGATTGAGTCCGTGGACTTTGGCCGCATCGGTGCGCAAACCGCCAAACAGGTGATTGTGCAAAAAGTGCGCGAAGCCGAGCGTGGTCAGGTGGTGGATGCCTACCGGGACCGGGTGGGTGAACTGGTCACCGGCATTGTCAAGCGTGTGGAGCGCGGCAATGTCTATCTGGATCTGGGTGGTAATGCGGAAGCGGTTATCTATCGGGAAGATATGATTCCCCGCGAATCGGTACGTGCAGGTGACCGCATACGCGGCTACCTGCGGGAAGTGCGCTCCGAGCCCAGAGGCCCGCAGATGTTTATTTCACGCGTTGCCCCGGAATTCCTGATTGAACTGTTCAAGCTGGAGGTTCCGGAAGTGGGCCAGGGTCTTATTGAAATCCTGGGTGCGGCGCGTGACCCCGGCATGCGGGCCAAGATCGCGGTAAAATCCAATGACCCGCGCATCGATCCGGTAGGTGCCTGCGTGGGTATGCGCGGCTCACGGGTGCAGACGGTTTCCACGGAACTGTCCGGCGAACGGGTGGATATCATTCTCTGGGATGAAAACGTGGCGCAATTCGTAATCAATGCCATGTCGCCCGCGGAAGTGGTATCCATTATGGTGGATGAAGACTCCCATAGCATGGATGTGGCGGTGAAGGCGGATCAGCTTTCCCAGGCCATCGGCCGTGGTGGCCAGAATGTGCGTTTGGCCAGTGAACTGACCGGCTGGGTACTCAATGTCATGGATGAAGCCCAGGCCGAAGAGAAGAGTGAAGCCGAAGCCCAGACCCTGCAGAAGATGTTCATGGAGCAGCTGGACGTGGACGAAGAACTGGCGGTGATTCTTGTGCAGGAAGGTTTTTCCAGCCTGGAAGAAGTGGCCTACGTGCCGGCACAGGAACTGCTTCAAGTGGAAGAGTTTGATGAATCCATTGTGGAAGAGTTGCGTGGCCGTGCACGGGATGTGTTGATTACCCGCGCGATTGTCAGTGAGGAAAAACTCGGTGACAAACAGCCGGCGAAGGATTTGCTGGAAATGGACGGTATGGACCAGGAACTGGCCTACCAATTGGCCGGGCGTGGTGTGATCACCATGGAAGACCTGGCTGAGCAGTCCGTAGATGAATTGATGGAAATCGACGGCATGGACGAAGAGCGCGCAGGTAGCCTCATCATGACGGCTCGTGCGCCTTGGTTTGCAGAAGAACAGGGTTAATCCTGGGGGTAGACAAAGTATGTCGGACGTAACAGTAAAACAGTTTGCAGATGTGGTCGGGCTTCCCGTCGAGCGGCTATTGTCGCAGCTTGGCGATGCAGGGCTGACCATTAGCAGCGCCGACGATACCATCAGTGATCAGGAAAAAATGCAGTTGCTCAGCCATCTGCGTCAAAGCCATGGCAAGAAAGAGCCGCTTTCCGCCACCGAGCCCAAGAAAATCACCCTGAAGCGCAAGAGCCATACAGAATTGCGCACCAGTTCACCGCGTGGCGGCAGCAAGACGGTGAGTGTGGAAGTGCGCAAGAAGCGGACCTATGTGAAGCGTGCGGATCTGGTAGCCGAAGAGAAGGAGCGCCAGTCACAAAATGCGGAAGAAGTGGCGCGCCGCCAGGCGGAAGAAGAAGCCATTCTGAAGGCGCAGGAAGAGGCGCGTCTGGCCGCGGAAGAAGCCAAGCGGCGTGAAGAGGAAGAAGCGCGGCAGCGGAGTGCGGAAGCGGAAGCCTGCGCGTGAAAAGGAAAAAGAGAAGGAAGTAGAGAAAGCCAAGGCGAAACCAAAACCCAAAGCCAAGGTGAAGGCGGAGGCGGCTACCGATAGCGAAGCTGCAGAACCGGTTGTGGAATCCCGGGAAGCACGTGGCAAGAAGGGTGAACGCGAATATCGCAAGGACCGCTCGGACCGCGATGATGAACGGGGTGCCCGGACGAAATACGGACGCCAGGAATTGCATGTGTCGGCAGACAAGACCGGTCGTCGCAAGAAAAAAGGGCGTGGTCAACACAGCGTGTCCCTGAGTGGTTCCGGCGAGCATGGTTTCGCCAAACCTACGGCACCGGTGGTGCATGAAGTCAGTGTTCCCGCCGCCATTACCGTGGCCGATCTTGCTCAGAAAATGTCGATCAAGGCAGCAGAGCTGATCAAGACGCTGATGAAAATGGGCGTAATGGCCACCATCAACCAGACCATCGATCAGGATACCGCCATCCTGGTGGTGGAAGAGATGGGTCATGTTGCCAAAGTGGTGCAGGAAGATGTCCTGGAGCACGCCCTGAAAGAACAGCAGGAGCGTGAAATCGATGGTGAAAAGGTGGCGCGTCCACCCGTGGTCACCATTATGGGACATGTAGATCATGGTAAAACTTCACTATTGGATTACATTCGTCGTACTAAAGTGGCGGCGGGTGAGGCCGGTGGCATTACCCAGCATATCGGTGCCTACCATGTGGAAACCGATAAGGGCATCATTTCCTTCCTGGATACTCCCGGTCATGCTGCCTTTACAGCCATGCGTGCGCGTGGTGCCAAGGTGACCGATATCGTGATCCTGGTGGTGGCGGCCGATGATGGTGCGAAACCGCAAACCGTGGAAGCCATACAGCATTCCAAGGCTGGCGGCGTACCCATGGTGGTTGCCGTCAACAAGATCGATAAGCCGGAAGCCGATGTGGAGCGGGTGAAAAACGAACTATCCCAGTATGAAGTCATTCCTGAAGACTGGGGTGGTGATGTCATGTTTGTACCGGTATCCGCCAAAACCGGTGAAGGCGTGGATGATCTGCTGGATGCCATATTGCTGCAGGCCGAAGTGCTGGAACTTACTGCCGTGGAAGATTGTGCTGCCCAGGGTGTGATTATCGAATCCAGCCTGGATAAAGGCCGTGGCCCGGTGGCTACGGTACTGGTTCAAAATGGCGTATTGCGCAAGGGCGACATCATTCTTTCCGGTCACGAATATGGACGTGTACGTGCCATGTTTGATGAAAGTGGCGTAGCCATTACGGAAGCCGGGCCTTCCATGCCGGCCGTGGTACTCGGCCTGTCCGGCACCCCCAATGCGGGTGAGGATGTGGTGGTGGTGGCGGATGAGCGTAAGGCGCGGGAACTGGCTTCCTATCGACAGGACAAATCCCGCGATCAGAAACTGGCGCATCAACATCAGGCTAAATTGGATGACATGTTCTCCAAGATGGGTGCCGGCTCGGTTACCAATCTCAATATTGTGCTCAAGGCCGATGTGCAGGGTAGTGCCGAAGCCTTGCGGGATGCCCTGGCCAAGATTGTCACCGATGAAGTCAAGGTGAAGATTGTTTCCAGTGGTGTGGGTGGCATTAATGAATCCGATGTCAACCTGGCCATGGCTTCCAATGCCATTATGATCGGCTTCAATGTCCGTGCCGATGCCTCTTCGCGACGCATGATCGAAGACAATGGTGTGGACCTGCATTATTACAGTGTGATTTATGATGCCATCGATGAAGTGAAGCGTGCCGTGAGCGG
>CBDUNQ010000008.1:0-14342 GCA_965368625.1 uncultured Gammaproteobacteria bacterium | reverse complement strand
CTGCACTTGCTCAAGAGCACTGCGTCGGTAAATTCCCCCCATATCCAACCAACGCATTTCACCTTCAACGGCTTCATGCTTCCTGCGCTTTCTGCCTCTGAATTGATAGCTGGATGTACTCTGTTCATCAATCAATCCCGCTACGCCTCCCAGCGAAGGATCATTCTTCATGGCTTCAATAGCGGCGGGAATGAATTCTTCATCCAGCTCCATGTCCCCATCGAGTATATATACATATTCACCGCGGGCAATCTGATATCCTAATTGAGGACCTACGCCACAGCGTCTGTCAGCGGTATTTTTCAACTGGATAATGGTGATGGGAAATTGTTTCGCAATTTCAATCGTGCGATCGGTAGACACACTATCGGCAAGTATCACTTCTCCACCCATAGGTTCCACCGCTGCCAGCGCGGAACGTATGGCCGCTTCGATATGCTGCTCTTCATTCAGCGCCTTGATTACAATGGAAACAGCTACGGAATCTTTATTTGTCATAGGGTGCAATTCGCTTTACATGGATATTGGTAATTCATCGGCTGGCTGTTTGGTTACGAAAACGCAGAAAACCTCTGACTCATTGAATTAATTCGCCATTGCGTGCTGCCTTGACCCACTGGGCAAGGCAGACATGATGCCCTCGATCCCTGCAAGGCCCAACGGGGAATCCCTGATGATTCCCGAAGAAGACCCCAAAATAGCCCATCGCGACCCTGTAAGCAGCGCGGCAATCTTGCCGTACAAAAAAGCCTGTAGCCTTTGTTGTGTCGTGCCGTTCCTGGCATGGACCAATGAATCAGAGGTCGCTCAATATTGATTCTCACCCCGTTGACGGTACGCCACAAAGGGGCGGGAAAGTATCACGTGCCAGGGCCTTTCAATTTTACCCGTGAGCTTCAAACCGATTTCACGGCCAAACTGTACGATGGCATCCCGTGCAGTGTATACCCGCCGCATCAGTGCCGATGGATTTTCATCAGACTCCGGCAGATTTGATTCATAGCCGAAGGAATGCAGGGTTGCCCCTCCAATACGCTCCAGCTTCTTTATTTTACCTGCAGAAAAATACTGCTTCCAATTACCTGAATTGGGCTTTAGGCCACCCAATTTCCGGGCTTCACCCGATTGCATATGTGCCGCCGTTAAATAGGGTTGAGAAGATAGCAATACTGCCTCATGAAAAGGCACTGCGAGAAAACCACAAATTTCTTTCAACCAATGCTCAGGATCGGTGGTGAGGTCTTCGTAACGAACCTCCATATAGCGATCATCACCAAGGGATTTACCCTGACGACCGCCCTCTACAACCACTTTTTTCCAGCGAAACATGGTAAGCTCCGGCGTTCTGTGCCAACGCCGGTTGAAAGAGGCCGCACAATCCCGACCATCACGAACCACATGAATAAAACGCGATTCCGGAAAAAGCCGAGCCAGCTTCTCTATGTGCTGTACATGATGAGGGGTTTTTTCGCACCAACGGGTTTTACCCTCTCGTGCGGCAAAAATACCAAATACCCCATTCAGCACTCCCGCCAATGTGCGCGGGTACTCGCGCCAATCCTCGGGGAGCTCCAGCTTTTGATGGTCATTTACATATTCGAATACCTTCAGGCCCAATACCTCTTCCCACAGTCTCTGGAAATTATCATCTTGCTGAAGATCACCGAAGCGACTGTGACTGGCAATAAGATGGGGTATAAGCCTGGTTTCTCTTGGGAAGGCATAGAGGTCCGGATGCCGGCCAAGATTATCCAGCAACATTGTCGTTCCCGACCCATTCATGCCAACTACGAATACCGGCTCACAATTCTCCAGGCTATGCACCATCATGGACTCCAAATTCAAACCACTACCAAGGGTGGTTACCGGGGTGTTTTTCTGAAAATATACGTGGATACCGAGGTAGGCGGAAGGTTCACCTGAATCACTCCGGCATTGTCCGCACTGATTTCTTCCTTCGCCGGTTCCAGTTGTAAGGTGTAATTATCACCGGCCTCTTTTGCTTTTATACCCTTCCTACCTGCCATGTAATAATGCTGCATGGTCAATGTCTGTCCTTTGAAGGCACTGAAGCGGATATCCACCGGCTGTTCCTGTATGGCCCGGTTGACAACCCAGAGAACGAGTTTATCGTTACCTTCCGCCAATGCAGTTGCACGTATATCGTAGCCACCCTCGTAACCGCTATTGTAGGGTCCCTGGGTATGGGTAGCGAGTACAGCACCTTTACGCCCCTCATTCAGAACCCGCATGGCCCAGAATACCGGCCTTGGCCGAAGATCATTATATTTCACACTGGCATCAAATACCTGGCGTCCGACACCATTCAGCGCCTGCAGGGATGTGCCTTCCACTTCCGGAACCTGGGCCATGGCCACAAGAAAGTCCGCGGTACTCAGAGCCGCTTCCAGGTTGGTGGTGAAAAGCTTTGCCAACTCTTCATTTTCGCTGTTAACCACCAAACGCCGGGAATGCTCGGTGATCCATACCCGTAACGGGGTATCCTTGCGCACTTCCCTGGCAACGGCCAGGGTGCGATTTACACGCTTGACTACATCCTCTATGTGCATAAATGAACCACCGGCCCGCACTTCACCATCGTAATAAAAGTGAAGAGAGTAATCATTCACCATGGGCAAGCCCCGCAATACATCACGGATGAATTCATTGGAGTTACTCATCCCTTGCTTGCCAAAGCGATAACGCCAGTTGAACTCCCGTAAAAAGGCTATGAAACGCGCATCGGGATCCACTTCATGAATTGCATTTATGGTATCCAGTGAGCGGCTGATGTATTTTTCGTGAGACCATTGATAGCGATTCCGATCAAGCTCATTACCAAGCTGATAATAACGTACGGAACGCTTAGGTGTTCTTTCTTTTATGAATGCGGCCAATGCACGGTTGCTTTCCGCCATTTTCTTACTGGGGTACTCAATGGATTTGGAAGGATTGCCCTCACCAACAATATTGACCGTGTAAATCAGATTCCCATTCACCTGCTTTACAAAATCCAGGAACTCTCCCGTACCGAATAGCGGCAGACCGTTTTTTTCATAGCGTACCGCATTGACTTTCTTGCGTTCTGCCATGGGCAAGGCAGCCTGTTCCCAGAGAAATTCATTGGCGACCAAGCCACCTGGATAGCGATACAGCGCCCCCGTCAGTGGCAACAATTCCTTTACCACTCTTGGTTTTACCTGATCCTTTTGTTCATCCCAAAGATCGCGCTGAAACCGCTCCCAGCGAATATTGAAGCCGAAAAATGTTTCAGGCAAAGCATCGCGTACCGGTTTATCCGCAGCAATGGATATTACGGTTCGTTGTGGTGCTACTGGAGCCGCAGATGCCGTCACAGGGATCAACTGGAAAAAGCCTACAAGCACCGCGGCCAAATGCCTTGCTGCAGACTTGGATAAGCACTGCCGGTTGCTCAAGCACCCTTTGAAACTGGAGGATCCCGCTTTTTTCATAATCGTTTTCATACTCCCAGTACTTCTTTATATACCTCGGCGACACCCTTTGCCATGGCGAGGTCAGAAAAGCCTTCACGCTGCCGTTGCCAGCCGGCTTCTCCCAGCTCCTTGCCATCCACTTCGCAGGAAGACAGTCTGCCCAGGGCTTTTGCCAACTCATCCACCTTGCCAGGCGCCACCAGCAATCCTTCACGACCATTGCGGATCACTTCCGGAATACCTTCCACCAGGGTACTGACCACCGGTAAGCCTGCTGCCATGGACTCCAGCACCACCATTGGCATTCCTTCACCGAAAAGGCTCGGTAAAACAAATACATGCATATTCCTGAATTCTGCGCCCACATCGCTGGTAAATCCAGTCCAGTGGACCTTATCCACCAGCCCGAGTTCCCGCACCAAGGCATGGACTTCCGCCTCGTATTCCGGCGTTTCAAAAGGCCCAACGGCATGCAGGCGCACTTCCTGGCCGGCATTTTGCAATTGTGCAATGGCCTTCAGCAGGATCTCAATCCCCTTGCGTGGCCGGAACAGGGCCACACTACCCACCACCATGGGTTCATTGGCCGTCCGCCGTGCACAGACATTTTCCTGAATGGGAACACCATTCCACACCGTATGGATTCGCTGCGCTGAATACCCTCGATCAAGCAGGTATTTTTCCAGGCTGTTGGATACCGGTATCAACTTTCTGGCACGCATCAGGCTGAAGCGTTCCACCAGGCTATTGATGAGATTCCGTACCCCCTGTTCCGTATCCTGATCAGAGGGGCTATGCTGGTGGTGCACCATGGGTACGCCAGCCAGCAGGGAAGCCGCCTGACCCAGCAGTGCCGCCCGGCGCGTATGGGTGTGGATCAGGGAATAGCCTTCCTGCCTGATCACTGCCGTCAGTCGTTTCGCCAGACCTATGTCCAACTTGGAGCGCATGGGCATGGCATACAGTGGAACTTCCTTGGCCTTACGCTTCTCAGCAAAAAGACCTTCCTTCAAACAGGCAAAACCCACCTGGTAACCAAATTCGGGTAACCGTAGCGCCAGCAGATCCTGCACGCGCTCACCGCCAGCGTAGAAATCACCATTAATTACATGTAATACTTTCGTTCCTGCAGTCATGTGAATTGATTCCCCATCTATCCATCAGCCTTTGCGCTATCGTTCAGGTACGGGCGGTAAACACACCCATTACTCGAGCGACCTTCCGGCCTGCAGCACGTTCCACGATCGTTCTCTCACTTTGATCAAACGGCTTGCTCACCCATAGCATCACTGCAAAGGCGCATAATACCACCAGTATATTGGCAACTGGATTCAGGAATTCCTTCAAGAGTATACCAATTATAATGGCAATTACGGTGGGCAATACTGCAGCCAGCATGCCAAACCAATCCACCCTGAACCCCTGTGCAGAGCGAATTAAAACCGCCATGGCAATCCAGTTGGATAGACTGGTAGCCGCAGCAATAATAAGCACCGCAACATTCAATCCATATTCCGCATAATACCAGACCATGAACAGTGCCACTGGAGCAATCAGGGCCGTGGTGCGCAAAGTGGCGGTATGGCCGGTGATCTGCATCACCATTTCAATAATGGAACGCTGCGATGTTACCGCAAGAGCCATAAACATCAGCAAGAGAGTGAATCCCGCATGAGGAAATTTTCCGCCGCTGATCCACTCCACAAGTTCATTACCCGCCACAGCAATGACGATAGTGCCTCCGGATACGATCAACAGGTTCGATTTCATCAACAAACCCGTGCCTGCCTCCACTACACGCATTCCACCCGGCGCATAGGCTCTGGCAAGTAACACGGGGCGAATAATGCCTCGCAGCAAGGTACCCGGCAGATAGCGGCTGACCAGACGTTGCAGACTTTGTAAAAAAGCAAACAAGCCACTTTCCGCCACACCCAAAGCATTGGCGAGGGCCAGACGGATCGCACCGGGTGAAGCGGTCGACCCCATAAAATCCACAACCGCCATATGTCTGGCATGGCGGAATATATCCTTGTAAGGGATACTGCCATCGGCTTCCTTTGAATACAGCTTTTTAAGGCTCTGCATCAAGAGGTACCAGCTTAACAGCACACATAGAATGGTCACGCCAATATCAAGTAATATGATATTTTCCAGAGTGATTTCCACACCCAATAGCAACAGAATACCTATCACGAGCACTCTTCCCGTGGGCATCAGGGCACGCGCGCTCTGTGAGCGTCCCTGTTCAAGCAGGGCATCCAGCATTTCCGTTCCATAGCGGAATACCGGCACCCAGAAAAACAACCAGACGGCATTATGGGTGGCCGCCACCTGTTCGGGAGTGAATCCCATTCGAGGGGTGATCACCGGCCAAAAATACCATACCGCCACGGTCACCATACTAAGCAATGTAATTTGCAATACAATCAGCGTAGAGACGAAGCGGAACAACTTACCACCCGGCAGACTGGTGATCATCTGCGGTAAAAACCGCTGTCCCACAGGTAAAATACCGAAGGATGCCACTTGTAACATCATTTCTGACAGACCAACGAGCAGCATGTAGGCGCCATAGTCCTCCACATCAAGCAGCCGGACCAGTACCAGAAGCAATATTGCACGTGCTGAAGCCTGTACAAGGCGACCACCGATAAAGTGCACGATTGCCTTGCGAAAACGGGATACCCCATAGGTTTCGTGACTCATGATTTCAGTTTCCTGGAATCACGCCACGTGGCCCACGGATACCCTTGCGGACAGACAAACCGATAGACATTGGGTGATGGTCTTTCAGTACCAGATATCGCCGCAATAGATATAAACAGATCGGCTGCCGATATACAGGTCTACCCCAGGAGAAAAATCCGCACTTCCCCACCCCCACATCATCTGATGTATGCAATTTATTCTCCTCGAGGCCATGGCGTGTCCACCATACGCTATTCTGTTGTTTTCCACCGGGACCAGCAATACCGGGCAGACTGCTCTGCTATCGCCTTCCAAACTTTGCCGATAGGTACTAGCTTGATGACTCAGCAATCTGAACCCGGCAAATTACCAGATAGCCGAATATCAGCAATAACAAGGTCTGGAATGGAATGTTAAATACAAAAAAGTCCTTATGCGCAAGACTCAGGCAGAGCACTGCGATACCGGCTTGGAGACCATTGAAGATGCCAGCCTGGAAGCGGTCCCTTTCCCGATAATAGCTGCTTAACCAGCCGGCGGTCTGAAAGGCTGCAATGAACATAGCCAGCACAGCAGCGAGACCGAGAATCCCGGTATCCCAAAGCAATGCGGAAACGGCTGTGTATCCGATTTGCAGACCACCATAGTGTTCCTCGGCCAGGGTATCAGCCAGGTCAAGGCCACTTTCCTGTACCCGGGAAGAACCCGGCCCGTGGCCAATCAGAATGTGAACCGGATTTGCATGTGTATGCTCCTTCGCCCAGAAGGTAAGTGCAGTCCAGCGGCTGAGTTCACTGTATTGCCCGCGGCGTTCGTGCATACTGGCCGTTTGCCGCTCGAAGGTGAAATTAACAAGATCGGACCAGGTATGTAGCTTTCCTGAAGGCTGGGCAAGGGTCAATGCCGTCAGCAGTGCCGCCAATAAGGCAAGCATCCCGCTACTGACTACAATGAAGCGCAGTGGACGGGCAATGATGTCTTTGTAAAACAGTATGATATAGACCAGTGGCAGATATATTGCCGATATTTTCGCCTCATTGAAAAAGATCGGGCTAAGGAACAGCAATGAAAACCCGATGGTTTTCATTTTTGACAGCGCTCCATGCTTCCATAAACCAAGCAAACAGGCGATGACGATGATAAGAAAGGCCGCCAGTACGGCATTCGCACCACCGCCCATAAGCGAGCCACCGAATGTGCCTGACACCACATCCACGGCAACAATACCATCGCCCAAACCCTGACGTTTGGGCACCAGAAACAGGTATTGATGCAACACAAAAGGTAACTGCAGCAGTGCAATATAAAACATCAGCTTGGGAATTGAGTGAATAACCTCCCATTTCCAGCTCACCAGGATCATGCCAAGCAGAAAAATCCACATCTGGAAATAACCTTTCATACCGACGATGGCCACACCCAGACCATCCCAGTTCACCAGACGTGATACGGATGCAATAATGAAAAATGCCAGCGCCCAGAGAATAATGCCGGTTTGCCGTTCCCTTGTGACCGCCTGCGGACGAAGAACGCGATCCATGGTGCCGTGAAAAATCAGCCCCAACGCCACCAGTGGAACAATGTATCGAATATATTTCGAACCCGGCATATATAACTGGGCCACACCGGTAATCACGATTCCACCGAGAATAACAAACCACAATAAAGCTTTTCGTGAAGACACCACCGCGGCACCGGCAATCAGGCCGGCAAACATACCAACCGCTACCAGGTTACCTTTGGAGCTGATATACCCTGCCACCAGGCCTGCCACCATAGCTGCGCCATAAATGAGCAATACACGACCCAGCGTCATAAGGGGGTGATTGGTGGAAAGTACAGGCAACATCACAGCCAGGAATCCAGTGGACGGTTGATCATGCGGGAAAGCTCCTTGATTTCAGGCTCAAACTCTTTGCGCAGCGCCTCCAGTGTCTCCTTCGACGGCTTGGGAATCGCTTGCTCACTGGAAACCCGGTTTACTCCGCGATATAGGGCCTTCAAGCCGAAGACGGAACCGAGTTTCCACAGCCACCCGAAACCGGGAAGACGAGTGAGCTTATACAGGGCATCTTTTATCGATAACAAAAGGCGCGAACGGTTTGCATAGCTGGGATTGAACCGCTTGGTCAGATGCTCAGGCTGGTAATCATCATCGATCTCAAGGAAACGATAGACTTCTCTGGCCACTGCCAACGGATCCTTTTCTATATCATCCATAAGCACGATCATGATCTGCTCAGCGGGAAAGAATTCCAACCAACGTTTCAGGTGGGTTGCATACCTTCCCTGCTCCCGGTACATGGGGTTGTTTTTCAAACCAGATTCGAACTGCAATCCATCGCGGGTAAAATGCCCGACACGGACTTCATGGCGATGGTTTGATAAAGCGCGTTTTACCGGATCCCGGAAAGATACCAGGATTTTTGCATTCGGCTGATAGTTATACAAGCGTTCAGGTACTCCCGCCTCACAGAAATAGGAAGGAGAAATTTCACCTATGGCCTTTTTAGTACCACATTCGGAGAACTGCCTTTCATACCACTCATATCCATGGTCAAAATGGTACGAAAAAAAGTCCACTTCTTTTTCCATACCCACACCCACATCCGGATGCTCTTGCAGCATTCCGTACAGCCAGGTGGAGGCACATTTCTGGGCGCCAATGCCTATGAAAGTCGGTTTCACGGCTTGCAACTCCTCCGCCAACTACACATAGCCATACTCCCGTAGTACGGATTGCTCTTCACGCAATACCATTTCCATTTGTTCCGGTGTCCAGCGTTCTGACCAATTGACAGATTTATAGCGCAAGCCCAGTGAAGTGATGGCATCCCGGTACTCATCTGTAAATTCCAAACCAAGAAACTTCAACATTTCAGCGAGTTGCACCAGAGGCTCGGAAAGTAGGCTTTCATAGCGTATCTCAAGAACCCGGCTCCGAGGGATTGAAGCGAGACCTTGTTTCAGTTCCTGCATCTCATATACCCAGTTCTTCGCACATATGGTAAGCCGGTTTACACCTTCCTGTTCCATTTGTATTGCCGTACGCCCATCCCACCACAGGGTGTGATCATCCCACCATTCCACTCGGGAAAGGGAGTTCGCCACTTCCCGGCCATCACGGACGAGATGAATATACTTTGCCTCAGGAAAAATCGCATTGAGCTGCGGTAAGCGTCGGTTATTGGCGGTACGCTTGGATAACAGAATCCGGCAACCAGCGGCACTGCGGATTTTTTCAAAGCGCTGGCGCAGGCAGCGTGTGTGTGCATCATTTGGACGATAATCTGCGCTTGGGTACAGAGGAATACCGCAGGATTCGTAGATGGACTCCCCCTCCACCGGCGTGGGGAAAAGTTTTTTCGCCCAGGGTCGCTTGATGAAGTAGGCATTGCCTCCCTGGTTGAACCAGGCATTCACCTTGGCCCCGGTACGCTGTGCTGCAAAGCGCGAAATCATGCCCGTAGGCAACCACGGAAGCCGATTGTCATAGTTGCTGATATAAGCAATCTGGGAATGCAGGCATAGAAGTTTATACAGCAGCGTAGTTCCAGAACGCCCCGCACCCATGAGAAATGCAACGCTTTCGAAGACGGGGGTTTTTTGCGGCTGATCTATCATCATACCACCCTCAAACAGCCGCTTTCTCGGGAACTTCTTCCCAGGATGGTGGAAGATTCCGCGCTAACAGCGTACGCAGTGAGGCATTACTGGAAGCATAATACTCCTGCAATGCGGCCTGGGCCTGCTCAGACATGGGGTCATAACCCTCACGGGCCTGATTGATTTTTTTGTAGAAATCCACAAGTGTGCGTTTCAGTCTTGGGCGCTGGCGCAAGATCGGCTCACTGATACTATTGAAATAGATTGCCGCCTTATGCAGTAATTTATTACTTCCGGAAAAGGTCACATTGGTTTTTCTGAACTCGTACTGTTTCCAGATCTCTGCATCAATTCCGAGAAAGCCGCTGAGCTCATCCATAAATCCCGCCACATCATCACGTAGCTGTTCGAAAAACATGACTTTGATATTCCCGGAGGGAAAGGCATCATAGTAAGGGGCAAGAAAGTCAGCATAACGCCCGAACTTCAACACCTTCAGATACCATTCTTCCACCCCTAACTCCGCCGGGGACGCCAGGCCGCCATCGAAGCGAATACACTTATCCACATAGGCTTCAAAGCTGATATCTTCTGGTATATTCAGCTTGCCCACATGGAAATTATAAGAAGAGTACATGCGTTCGATGGGGTCACGCAGTATGAATAGCAGCTTCACCTCCGGCACAAGTGCGGCCATTCGCGGCACTACCTGAAATGCCTCACCAAGATATCCCGGTGAGGCTTCCATCACATAAGGCACGGATGTATTGCAGCGGCTGAAAAATTTTGAATAGTTTTCAAGATCTTTTTCCAGGTCGCCACTGGATTCCTGACGAAAAAAATCGGTTTCCTTGCTTAAGGCGCCACAGACTTCCGGGTGTTCACCCAGATAAGTGAATACCGAAGTGGTTCCGGCTTTTTCGGTTCCACCAATAATAAAATTGGCCACCCTCGCTTGATTTACACCCATTACCTCTGAGTTCCTTTGGTATAGTTCAATGTGAATCGAATCTTCCACACTGGTTCACGATTTTCCGCTGACCCTCATCCACATGGCCCGCATGAGAAATTCGGGATTTCCGATCACGTAGCGCCGGAACATTCTTTTCGGCTCCATGAGCAGGCGGAAAAACCATTCCAATTTTAATTTCCGTAACCACACTGGTGAACGTCGAATCGCTCCCGAATAAAAATCGAAAAGCGCGCCGACCCCGAGGATCAGCGGAGCTTCAATCCGGTCAGCATACTCATCTATCCAATACTCCTGCATGGGCACGCCCTTAGCGACAAACAATACTTTTGCACCACTCTTATTGAGCTGATCAATAAGCTGCAGGTCTTCCTCAGCAGTAGTGTAGCCATGATGCGTCCATACCACTTGCAGCCCTGAATAGCGGGCACTCATATTGGATGCGCAAGCGGCCGCAATTCCCGGTTTGGCCCCCAAAAGGGCAATAGGTATTTTCTGCTGAGCCGCTTTTTCACACAACACCGGAAAAAGATCAGTGCCATTGACGTTATTTTCCAGCACTGTGCCACAAATTTTTGCCGCAATGGCCATCCCCGCCCCATCGGCATATAAATGAGGTGCTGCCTGCAAAATTGCAGCATAGCGGGCATCGCTTGCGGAAACATTAAAACAATGGGCATTGATAAAATACACTTGCCGCTTATTCCCCGTCATGGCATCGGACAGCAATGAATCAGCAACCTTTTTCAGGGGGAAATCCTGGAAACGCATACCGAGGACTCTTTTGTATTCTTTTGGTTCACTCTGCATCATTATTGCCCGGGGATTTCACTTAATACGCTGCCCAGCCGAGCATTATTGCTGCGTAGGTGACCTGGATACGATATACATACATGATTCATGCCACTATGAGGAATTCCAGAATCACGCACTCTGCCGGCCGGCAGGGCTCTTCATGGCAGCTTGCAGCTGGATCCAGGCTCTGCGTGGATTCACCAGCAACACGCCACCCACATGCAATAAATAAGTCAATTTATAGCGCAACTCACTTTCTGAATGCTGCGCAGTGCTCGAGTCTACCTGGTAAGCCGCTTTATCCATCAAAGGACCGCATATACGGTCGGCAATGGCAGCTTCTCCACTGGCCAGTATGGATTTCCATTTATCGATCGCTTCCGTATGCAAACCTTTACGCGCACCACCAACCGAAGACTGGTGCGAGGAATTGATTTGGCCTACCTCAAGCATGGCCGGATCAAAGGCGACGCCGATTCGTTCGCAGAGCTGCCGCACCGTAGGTTCGGGCTGTTGCAATAAATCCTCAAAACGGATCAGGGTGAAACGTGGATTATCCTGCAGTCGAAAGGCTTCACGCGTCGCTTTTGACCATAATTTCGCTACCGTATAGGGATGATAATTCACCCATACGCGAAGAGACTGTCTGCGTGGAAATGCCGACTTGTCTGTTGCCAACTTCCTTCGCTGCCAGCGATTCTTCTGTGAGGCCATAACCGCACGAGGGTCACGAAGCATATGCACCACATGGGCATCGGGAAACTCACGCAGCAAGGCTTCTGCATAGAAAATATTTCTGGGTGTTTGCTCACAGGGTATATCCTTGCCTGCCTCTGTGGCGTATTTGCATACCGCCGCCATGAACACGCCAGCGGGGGTGCGATCTTCTACGGGAATTTGTGCAAAAAACTCATTTGCCTGCCGAACATTCTCATCACTGGGCCTGGCCGCCAGTATTCCCTGTTCCTGGCGGGCAAAAATAGAAGCCAATGCGGCTTTCAATTCTGATTCGCCTAGCGACTTTTCCGCATCGCGCGGATCCCAATGGTCACCGAAGTAGTGTAACTCCTTCAAGCCGAAAATCCGCGCATGATTCCGCAACACGAAACTCATCAGGGTCGTTCCGGATCTCGATGCTCCGGTGATAAAAATCAATTTCTGGCAGGACATGGGCATTCTCTATTTCAAATGATCTGGAAACCATTTTCCAGATCAGATCCTGTAATCCTGATGGATACATGCGAATCGGAATGGGGCCAGATATACCCTCAGCCCCGTATGGCAGCGATCATCCGTGATTAAAAGTCATTCAGGACCGTACCTACCACTTCTGCACCGGCACCACGCATTTCCTGCATCAGTACTTCTGCATCGGCAAGCTTGGTGCGATTCTTACGCATCACCACCAGTGCATTTCCACAGGCTCCTGCCACCGTAGCGGCACCGTAATTGGCGTTGACTGGTGGCGTGTCGACAATCACCACGTCATATTGACTGCGGAGTTGTGGAATTAAATCCTGTAATTCTTTTCTTCCCAGAAGTTCACCCGGGTTGGGTGGAGGTGCACCCGCGGGTAACAGGGTAAGGCCCCGGAACAGTACCAATTCATTTACCACCGACTCCACTTCAGCCCTGCCGACGAGCACAGCCGACAGGCCTACATCATTTTTGACGCCAAACATCTTATGCATACGCGCCTGCTGCAAATCGGCATCAACCAGGAGCGTACGGTGGCCAAGCTGCGAAAATACAACGGCAAGATTTGCAGCAAGATAACTACAGCCCTCACGGTCATGAGAGCCCACCACCGCCAATGCATTCTCGCCCTTGGAGTGCCAGCGCAAAAGAAGTTGTGCGCGCAAAATTCGCAGTGCCTGACCTTTCTGTGAAAACGGCTTGAAGGCCGCCACCAGCTCATTGGAATAACCACCCGCCCCTGCTTCCAGATAGGGGTAGTCGAACTGAGCCGCCATGGCATGCTCGAGATCATGACTGGAAATCAGGCGCAGCTTGGTAGCAGCGACACCAAAGCGGACATGTTTTTTACGCGCATACTTTAATATGCGCTCAATATCCACTTCCTTGATTTTTCCCTGATCAACCAGCAGCTGCCCGAGCAGATTTCCAGAATCGTTTTCTATTTCATCGCTGCCGATATCAAACTCTTTTTCATTAAATGATTGCATGTATCGTTACCAAATTAAATATGCATGATCAGAACAGGGTACGCACTAGCCCACTCAGGCCACTCGCATCCGTTTATTACACGGTCGCCAATACTTTGCTACCGAGCAACTCACTCACATCCTCCGCTGTACGGATTCTGCGATTGAGCATTTCAATCACAACGGCCAACACGATTCCCAGCAACAGCCCCAGGAAAATAGCACTGATCATATTGAGCAGCACATTGGGACTGATGGGTTCCTGCGGAGGGATTGCCGGATTCAGGATTGCGATATTCGTCTGATTGAACTGACTCTCGAGCCGGGTCTGGTAATAGCTCTGAAGTGTTGCCTCATAGGTCTGCTGTTCATTTTCCACTTCCCGTGCCAGCACACCCAGCTCATCACGCTGCTTTTTCAACTCCAACACCCGTTTTTTCTGCTGTTCCAGGGAGTAATACAATGACCGCTCCCGCTTCACCGCACGTATGTATTCCGGGTGATTTTCACCTAGCTGGCGGGATTTCACATCATAGGTTTCTGCCTGTGCCGAAACATAATTTTTTGAGAGTTCGTTAAGGCGACTGGTTTCCGTATCCAGCCGCTCATCAATGGCAACGATACCCTTTTCCTGCTGGAAATCGGTAAGCCTTGCTTGGG
>CBDUNQ010000007.1:0-14693 GCA_965368625.1 uncultured Gammaproteobacteria bacterium | reverse complement strand
GAGGAATACAGTAACAATGCCGGTATCCTGGCATATGGGGCGATGACCTTCGGCACACATGCGTGAATTGATCAGGATCTGGGCAATGGCATCCCGTGCAGCAGGGGATTGCTCCTGCTCATAGGCCCGGTGCATGGCCTGGATGAAATCCGCAGGATGGTAATAGGAGATATTCTGCAGTGCGTCCTGAATACTTTGGATAAAATCAGTTTTCTGTATGATGGTCATGGCAAGTGGAATCCAGGAAAAGCTGCGCTGCCTTGGCAGTGGTTCTGGCAACTGTCGGGAACAATTCTCACCCTTGGTGAGTCTTATATCATTGTAACCCTTGCGCCGAAGCCTGTCCTGCCGCCCGTGGCAGGTGATTATTACGGGTGATGGACTCAGTCAGACGGTCTGGAGGTAGGAAATTGAAGTATTTTCGATGGATTCCCATGGTAGTGTTGTGTTTGCCCCTGTGGTTGCAGGCGGAGACAGTGGAGCTCACCCTGCCCGATCTCAAGGGGGATATGCAGGGCCTGGAACAATACCGGGGTAAATGGGTGGTGGTGAATTACTGGGCTACCTGGTGTCCGCCCTGTCTGGAGGAAATTCCCGATCTGGTGGATTTCCACGATCGTCACAAGAACAGTGATGCCGTAGTGGTGGGTGTGAATTTCGAGGATATCGGCGTTGAACGTCTGGAGGCATTTGTCGATAGTTATCTCATGACGTATCCGGTGCTGCGCAGTGACCCCTACAAACCATCTCCACTGGGTGCGGTTCCCGGTTTGCCTACCACCTATGTCATCGATCCCGATGGCAATAAGGTGGCACGCCAGGTGGGCCCAATCACCGGTGAGCAGTTGGAGGCATTTATTGAAGCCAAAAAGAAAGAACGCGAAAAACAGGGCTCGTGATGTATATACGTGCATTTATTCTCGGGCTTTTTCTGTGCCTGCCGGTTGCACCTCTGTCCGCTGGTGCCGATGCTTTTTTTGATACCACCTTTGGGGATTTCCGTGAAGAGTTACAGCGTGCTCGGGAAGAGGGAAAGCACGGTATACTGCTGTTCTTCGAAATGGATGAATGTCCCTTTTGTCGGCGGATGAAGGAGAATGTGTTGAATCAGCCCGCAGTGCAAGCGTATTACCGGCAGCATTTTCTGATCTTTTCCGTGGATGTGGAAGGGGATGTGGAGATCGCTGACTTCAAGGGCAACAGCATGACACAGAAGGCCTTTGCCTTTGAACAGAACCGGGTGCGGGCGACACCGGTATTTCAATTTTACAATCTCGACGGTGAAGCGGTCACACGCTACACGGGTGCCACCAGTGGGGTGGAGGAGTTTCTCTGGTTGGGTGAATATGTTGTTGCAGGAAATTACGCAGAAATGCCGTTTACTCGCTATAAGCGTGTTCGCAGGTCAGCCGCACAACCCTGAGTCCAGCACAAAATGCCTGAGCCGGATACTGGCAGCGATGCTGTGTATCACCAGTGCCCTGGTGCCGGCAGACGAGCAAGGTTGGCCAGATCCGCTGACACTGGAGCATGCGTTGCAAATCGGTCAGGAAGGCAACCCGGAGATTCTGTTGTCCAAGGCCCGTCAATCCGCGGCACAGGCCCGGCTGCAGCAGGCGGAATCACGCTACGGGACGCGCATTTCCCTTCTGGCTCAGGCTCGGGCGGTGGACCCCTCGCCCATGGGGCGCACCCTTTTTGATGGCCATGATGATTCCGCCGTGCGCCTGGAAGTGCAACGTCGCTTGTATGATTTCGGGCACACCAGGGCGCTGGTGGCGGCGGCTGACGCCGCACATTCGGGACAGGGCCACAGCCTGGATCAACTGCGATTGGAACGTCGCTGGGAAGTGATGTCCCGGTATCTGGAAGTGCTGCTGGCGGATCTCAAGGTTCAGGCAGAAGAGGAAGCCATGGTGTCCGCCTATGTGCCGGTGGATCGTGGTCGCACCCTGCTGGAGCAGGGGCGCTTGTCCGAAGTGGATTTTCTGGGTCTGGATACGCGCTACCAACGCCTGCGTGCACAGATTCACGAGGCCAGAGGCGAACAGCGGCGCAGCCGTTCCCGGCTTGCCCTGGCCCTGAACCGTCCGGGTACGGCGCCCACGCGTTTGCAACGCCCGGAATTTCCCGGCAATCTGCGCCCCGTGCCCGAACTTGCCGAACTGGAATCACAAGCCCTGAATCAGAATCCCGGGTTGCTCAGCCTGCAGGCTCGAAAGGCGGCTGCGCGTAAGTCCCTGGCAGCCGCCCGGGCCGGGAATCGGCCTGTACTTCGCGGTTTGCTCGCTGCCAGTGATTATCGGCGTCAGGGGGGTAGTGATGATGATCTGGAAGCCGAGCTGGCCTTGGAAATCCCATTGAGTACCGGTGGCAAGGTGGCAGCGGATGCGGCACTGGCGCATGCGAAGGTGGTTGAGCTCAGTGCGCAAGTACAGCAAATGGAGTGGACCCTACGCCAGGAACTGTACGATCTTACTCAGGATCTGCAGGTGCTGCAGGAACAATACAGAGGAATGGAGTCGGAGTCGGCATTTCGGGATATGGCGCTGGATCGCAGTCGGGTACTGTATGAAATGGAAGTGAAAAGTGACCTTGGCGATGCCATGGCGCGCTTCAGTGAACTGCGTCTGTATGCTGCACAGATTGAATTCGATCTGGCCCTGGCCTGGGCCCGCCTGGCCGTACTGACCGCGAACCCCCAATGGGAACCCTTACCTGTCACTGCGAGGCCACAACCATGAAATGGATCAGGTTACAGCGAATGCTGGTTTTCTGGTGTCTGCTGGCAGGGGCTCCGCTGCAGGCGCAGGAGCAACTGCCCGGCGAACTTGCCTGGGGGCGCTCACTGATCCTGGCGCTGCATGCCAGTGGCATTATTGAGCATGTACAGGTATCTCCGGGTATGCGGGTGAAGCAGGGGCAAGAGTTGCTGCGCCTCGATCGTGCCGTGGAGCAGGCGCGATTACAGGCGGCAGATTCCCGTCTCAAGGAAAGCCGCCTGCAGCTGGAGGAGGCACAGCGGGAACGGGAACGGGTGCGGGAGTTATATGAGCGGGCCCTGGCGGCGGACCATGATCTGCAATTGGCGCAGATTGCGGAACAGGGTGCTCACGCCGGCTACCAGGAAGCCCGGGTGCAGCGGCTTCTCGCTGTGCGACAGCGGGATGACGGCATACTCCATGCCCCCTGGGATGGGCGTATCCAGGCCCTGTATGTGCAGGTGGCACAAGCCGTGCTGAATCGCGATACGCTCATGCCCTTGCTGGAACTGGTGCAGGACGAGACTATGCTGATACAGGCCCGGGCTTCCGCGCAACAGCGCGAGCGGCTGCCGGCGGGTACGGAGGTAACCGTGTTGGTGAATCAACAACCCTATACCGGTGTGGTACAGGCCTGGCAGGTGGAAGCCATAGCCAAGCCGAGCCAGACCTACCCGCTGACGGTGGTGATTACCCCGGGCCCGGACAGTGGGCTGCTTGCCGGCATGCCGGCAAGCATTGTGCTGCCATGAGTTGCGTACGGTGCCGCGTCCAGGGCCGGGTGCAGGGAGTGTTTTTCCGTGGTGCCACCTCCCGCCAGGCCCAGTCGCTGGGAATCACGGGATATGCCCGCAATCTGGCCGATGGCACAGTGGAAGTGCTGGCCTGTGGGGAGCCGGAAGCCATCCGTGCACTGCAGGCATGGCTATGGAGCGGGCCGCCGGCTGCTGAGGTCAGTGCAGTGGACTGTGAAGTGGTGCAGGGGGAGCAAGCCCGGCAGCCGCCGCCCGATTTCACCACCGGGTAGGGCCTAGGGCCCGTGTCGGTAAAGGGCTACACTTGGCGGCTGGCCGCCAGGCAGTGGAGCACCAGGTACCAGTATGGTGTTTTGTGCTGGCGCCTGATCATTGCTGTGTGGGTAGTCCAGGGTGTAGTGCAGGCCACGGCTTTCCTTGCGTTGTTGAGCGGAGTGGATAATGAGTTCCGCCACCTGTACCAGGTTGCGCAATTCCAGTAAGTCGTTGGTTACCCTGAAATTACCATAATATTCAAGGATTTCCTGTTGTAATAATTCCACCCGGCGGCGCGCGCGCTGCAGGCGCTTGTCGGTACGTACGATACCCACGTAGTCCCACATGAAGCGACGCAATTCATCCCAGTTATGGCTTACCACCACTTCTTCATCGGAATCGGTGACCCGGGATTCATCCCAGGGTGGCAAATCCGCCGGCACGGGAATATGCGGCAGGGCCTGGCCGATGTCGTGACTGGCTGCCGAGGCGAATACCAGGCATTCCAGTAGCGAGTTGCTGGCCATGCGATTGGCACCATGCAACCCGGTATAGGCGCATTCACCAATGGCATAGAGACCTTCCAGGTCGGTCTGGCCGCGCAGATTGGTATGTATTCCGCCGCAGGTGTAATGGGCCGCGGGTACCACGGGGATGGGGTCGCGGGTCATATCCATACCCAGCTTCAGGCAGCGGCCATACACGGTGGGGAAATGCTCAATGATGAAGTCAGCCGGTTTGTGGCTGATATCGAGCATTACATGATCGATCCCCAGGCGTTTCATTTCATGGTCAATGGCGCGTGCCACGATATCGCGCGGGGCCAGTTCGCCGCGTTTATCGAATTGCTTCATGAAGCGGGTGCCGTCGGGCAGCAGTAAGCGGCCACCTTCACCCCGGACCGCTTCCGTAATCAGAAAGGATTTGGCTTGCGGATGATACAGGCAGGTGGGGTGAAACTGATTGAACTCCATATTGGTGACCCGGCAGCCGGCACGCCAGGCCATGGCAATGCCATCTCCGCTGGCGGTGTCCGGATTACTGGTATACAGGTACACCTTGCTGGCACCGCCACTGGCGAGTACCACACTGCGGGCGCGAAACACTTCAACCTGGCCACTGTGGCGGTTCAGGACATAGGCACCCAGACAGCGGCGCGAATCCAGTCCCAGCTTGTCACCGGTGATCAGGTCTACCGCAATATGGCGCTCAAACAGGGTAATGTTGGCGCGGCTGCGGGTCTCTTTTTCCAGGCTGTTTTCAATGGCTTTGCCGGTGGCGTCGGCGGCATGTACGACGCGCCGGTGCCGGTGTCCGCCTTCCCGGGTAAGGTGATAATCACGTTTGCCATCGGCCTTTTCTTCCTGGGTAAAGGGCACGCCCAGATCTATGAGCCAGCGAATGGCTTCGGGGCCGTGTTCCACGGTGAAGCGCACCGCATCGGGGTCACAGAGACCCGCTCCCGCGGCCATGGTGTCAGCCACATGGGCATCCACTGAATCATCCTGATCCATGACGGCGGAAATGCCACCCTGGGCGTAAAAGGTGCTGCCTTCCCGCAACGGGCCCTTGGAAAGTACAGCGACGTGCGTGCTGGACGCTAAGCGCAGGGCACAGCTCAAGCCGGCGGCGCCGCTGCCAATAATCAATACATCAAAATCATGCTGTACGTGCATCGGTGGTCGCTGCGGGTCAAATGGGTTATTTTGTCGCCCATTGCGCTGGGCGTCCTGCAGGCCGTGCCGTCATGGGTGGCAAACAGGGCTGTGCGCGGTTACCTTACCCTAATCGCTCGATTCAGGCGAACTATCTCCACCCGGCATGGTCTACCCTGCTGAGTGACGATCGCCTGCATCCGGGGCCAAAGAGGAGAGCAGCCCGGATGGGCGAACGAAGTATTGATCAGCAACTGGTAGAGCGGGTACAGCGCGGCGATAAGGCAGCTTTTGATGTTCTGGTACGCAAGTATCAGCACAAGCTGGGAAAGGTGATCGGGCGCTACATCCGTGACCACAGCGAGGTAATGGATGTCTCTCAGGAAGCCTTTATCAAGGCCTATCGGGCGCTCCCCTCGTTTCGTGGGGACAGTGCCTTTTACACCTGGCTCTATCGGATCGCCATCAATACCGCCAAGAACCATCTGGTGGCTCAGGGGCGGCGCCCACCCGGGGAAGATGTGGATGCCCAGGATGCCGAGCAATATGATGGCGGCATCCACTTACGGGAGGCGGATACGCCAGAAGCGCTGTTGCTCAAGGAAGAGATTCAGGAGCGGATTGTCACTGCCATTGAAGGTTTGCCGGAAGATCTGCGCACGGCCATTACCCTGCGTGAGCTGGAAGGCATGAGTTATGAGGAAATTGCCACTACCATGGAGTGTCCGGTAGGTACTGTTCGATCCAGGATATTCCGTGCCCGAGAGGCCATTGATAACCATATCCGTCCACTGCTTGGCAGCAATGACGGGGAGTACGCATCATGAGCGATAAATTACATGAACAGCTTTCAGCCCTGGTAGATGATGAGTTGCCGCGGGCGGAACAATCACTGCTGCTGGAGCGGCTGTCCCGGGATGCGGATCTGCGTCTGCGACTGGGGCGTTATCAACTGGTCAAGGATGTATTGGCCAACCGTATTGCCATGCAACCCGATATGCTGTTCAGTGACCGGGTGATGCAGGCCCTGGAAGCGGAACAGCGCTATCAGCAGGGGCCGGTGGTTCCCCTGCGACGCTGGGCAAAGCCCATTGCCGGGGTGGCCGTGGCCGCTTCCGTAGCCCTGGTGGCGGTGGTTTCCGTACAATCCCTGAGCACCCAGGAAACGCAACCGCAACCGCTGGCAGGGGCCACGATGGCGAATCCGCCGACCGCCCTGGTTGCTACCCAGCCTGCGCCATCCTCCACTGCGCTGGAACGGGTAGCCGTGGGGCAATGGAACCGTCAGGCACCGCAGGTGCGTGATCGTCTCAATGGATACCTGGTGCAGCACAATGAATACGCCGCCAGCAGTGGCGTACAAGGCATGATTCCCTATGTGCGCATCGTCGGCTACGACAATGGCAGTAATGACTAAACCCATTCATTCCTGGTGCTGCCTGGTTCTGTCGTTCCTGTACGCAGGCAGTGCACATGCCGAAGTGACTGCACTGCAGTGGCTGGATCGTATGTCGCAGGCAGTACAGCAACAGAATTACCAGGGTACCTTCGTGTATCTTCACGGCGGGCGCATGGAATCCATGGGTCTGATACATCGGCGCGATGCTGATGGCGAACGCGAACGCCTCTATTCCCTGACGGGGGCGGCACGTGAAGTATTGCGTGATAACGAAAAGGTCACCTGTATTCTGCCCGATAGTGAATCGGTGATGATCAGTGCCAGCAAGCCGCGCAGTCCCTTGCGGGCCGCCTGGTTGCAGGACCTGGACCTGTTGGCGAAAACCTATGATATCTATCTGGATGGTCAGGACCGCGTGATCGGGCGCCTGGCGCGGGTGATTGCGGTGGCGCCGCGTGATATCTATCGCTATGGGCACCGGCTGTGGCTGGATGTGCAAACCGATCTGTTACTGAAAAGCATGGTGAAGGATGAGCGTGGTCGCATTGTGGAACAGATGATGTTCACCGAGCTGGAAGTGCCGGCTCAAATCTCTGACGCAGACTTGCAACCTGCACTCAGTGGCAAGGGGTATTCGCGCCACGATGATCGCGAGGTTCAGGTGGCTGATCATGTAAGTGACATTCATGAGTCTCAGTGGCACGCTACGGATTTACCCATGGGCTTTCAATTGAAACACCATAACCGCCACCACAAGGCCGGTAGCGACCTGGAAGTGGAGCACCTGGTTTATGGGGATGGGCTGGCCAGTGTCTCGGTCTATATTGAAGAAGCGGGGAAGGAGGCGGATGTGTTTCGCGGGGTATCCCATCGGGGTGCAGTCAATGCCTACGGCACCCTGGTAGAGGGGTATCAGATCACCGTGGTGGGTGAAGTGCCGGCCGCCGCCGTGGAAAAGATCGGCCGTTCCCTGCAGCGCCGCTTGCCTGATCATGATTGAAGAAATGGCACAGGTGGTCGCCTGTGAAGGGCGCTTCGCCTGGGTGGAAACCCAACGGCGCAGTACCTGTAACGCCTGTGTGGCGCAAAAGGGTTGCGGTACCGCCGTGCTTGCCAAGGTGCTGGGGCAGCGTCGTACCCGAACCCGGGTAATCAATGACCTGCAGGCCGGTGTGGGTGAGCAGGTGGTGATCGGCCTGCACGAGCAAGCCTTGCTGCGGGGTGCCCTGGCCATGTACCTGCTGCCGCTGCTGTGCCTGCTGGCTGGAGGCCTGGTGGGCGCCTGGCTGGCACCCGCCTGGGGCGTGGAATCACCGGAACGATTCACGATTCTGCTGTCCGTCCTGGGATTCGCAACAGGAATTCTGTGGTTGCGTTATTATGCGCGTGGGATTCGCCACGATGTCCGCTATCAACCGGTGGTACTGAGACGCGAACGGATAGCTCCCCAGGGTTCGGAATCCCTGATATCGCGCGTTGAATGACGGAAGCACACTGCATTTGAAACACTGGAAAGTTGGAGAAACTATGACCCTTGCAAGCACCCGGGTACTGGCATTACTCTTCGCGACCGTATTGCTTGGCAGTACGGCGCTGTCACAGGCTTCCGTGCGGTCGGGGCTGCCGGACTTTACCGAGCTGGTAAAACAATCCAGTCCTGCTGTGGTGAATATCAGTACCACACAAAAGGTTACCGAGCGCTTCCATGCGCCGGGGCTGCCTGAGGGCATGGAGATTCCTCAGATGCCGGAAGGTCCTCTGGGTGACTTGTTCAAACACTTCTTTGGTGAACAGGGCCCGGGTATGCCACCTGAAGAGCGGGATGCCAAATCATTGGGCTCCGGATTCATCATGTCCACGGATGGTTATATTCTGACTAACAATCACGTAGTCAAGGATGCCGATGAAATCATCGTGCGTTTGAGTGACCGGCGGGAACTCAAGGCCGAAGTGGTGGGCCTGGATGAGCGCAGTGACGTTGCCTTGTTGAAGATCGAAGCCGAAAACCTGCCGGTTGCCAAGATCGGCACTACCGAGCGCCTGGAAGTGGGTGAATGGGTCATGGCCATCGGCTCCCCCTTTGGATTCGATTATTCCGCGACCGTGGGCATCGTCAGTGCCAAGGGCCGCAGCCTGCCACGGGAAAACTATGTGCCCTTCATCCAGACCGATGTGGCCATCAATCCCGGAAATTCCGGTGGTCCACTGTTCAACCTGGAAGGTGAGGTGGTCGGGGTGAATTCCCAGATCTATAGCCGTACCGGTGGCTATATGGGGCTGTCCTTTGCCATTCCCATCGAGGTGGCCATGGATGTGGCTCAGCAGTTGAAAACCAGTGGTAGGGTAAGCCGTGGCTGGCTGGGTGTAATCATTCAGGATGTCACCCGTGAATTGGCGGAATCCTTTGGTATGAGCAAGCCCCAGGGAGCACTGATCTCCAAGGTGCTGCCAGACAGCCCGGCAGAAAAAAACAAGCTTCAGGTGGGCGATGTGATCCTGGAGTTCAACGGCAAACGGGTGATCAGTTCCACGGATCTGCCACCCATTGTGGGTTCCACCCCGGTGGGCGACAAGGTGCCGGTACTGGTGATGCGTGACGGCAAGCGCACCACCCTGAAAGTGCAGTTGGGTGAGTTGCCGGATGAAGACCGCAAGGTGGCTTCCACGGAAACACCCAAGGCCACGAAAACCAGTCGACTGGGTGTCAGTGTGGCCGACCTCAGCCCGCAGCAGCGTGAAGAGCTGGAGCTTGAATCCGGTGGTGTACTGGTGGAGCAGGTGGAAAAAGGGGCGGCAGCCGATGCCGGTATCCGTCAGGGAGACGTGATTTTGCGACTCAATAACGAACCCGTAAAGGATGCCAGGGATTTCGGCAAGCAAGTGAAAAAACTGCCCGCCGGCAAGAATGTGCCGGTGTTGGTGCAGCGCCGTGGCGGCCCGAGCTTTCTGGCGCTGAAGGTACCCAAATAAGGATACTGTCCGTGGGCGCGTATCCGTTCAACGGCCGGGTGTTTCATCCGGCCTTTTGCGTATGAAACCCACCATCACCGTATACAGTCGTCTGTATTGCCACCTGTGCGAATCCCTGCTGGGGCAGTTGTATGGTTTACAGCAAGAGCTGGATTTCCCCTTGGAAGTGGTGGATGTGGACTCCGATCCCGCACTTCAGGCCCGTTACAACGATTGGGTGCCCGTGGTGACCGCGGAAGGCGAAGAGATCTGTCACCACTTTCTGGATGAGGCGGCACTGCGGCGCTATCTGGCCGAAGCATGAGCGTGTATACTGTGCGGCTGTTTCCATGTTACTATTTTTCTTACTAAGCCACTGATTTTGAAATCGTTACGTCCCGGCAGCAACCCTTTCCACCAGGTTGCGGCCGGGGGGCGATCACGGGTGTATCAGCATATGCAATGTACGGTTACGGCGGGTGGGTACCCTTCCCGCGCACAAATGAGCGGGAGATAGCCGGTGCCGGATCTCAGCCGAGTGCGCAATTTTTCCATCATCGCCCATATTGATCATGGCAAGTCCACCCTTGCCGATCGCTTTATCCAGGTACTCGATTCCATGGACCTGGAGCGCGAGCGCGGTATCACCATCAAGGCCCAGAGTGTTTCCCTGGAATACAAGGCGCAGGATGGGAAAACCTATGAATTGAATTTCATCGATACCCCCGGGCATGTGGATTTCTCCTATGAAGTATCCCGCTCCCTGGCGGCCTGTGAAGGCGCCCTGCTGGTGGTGGATGCGGCCCAGGGGGTGGAAGCCCAGAGCGTGGCCAATTGCTATACCGCTATTGAACAGGGGCTGGAAGTGTTACCTGTTCTTAACAAGATCGATTTACCCTCGGCCGAGCCTGATCGGGTGATTCATGAAATCGAGGAAATCATCGGCATCGAGGCCCAGGATGCCATCCGTGTCAGCGCCAAGACCGGTGTCGGTGTTGAAGATCTCCTGGAAGAACTGGTGCGGCGTATTCCACCTCCCCAGGGTGATCCGGAAGCACCTTTGCAGGCCCTGATCATCGATTCCTGGTTCGACAGCTATGTGGGCGTGATTTCCCTGGTGCGGGTCATGCAGGGAACCATCAACACCCGGCAAAAGATTCAGGTGATGTCCACCGGACGCGTGTACCCCGTGGATAAAGTGGGTGTATTCACTCCCAAGCGCACCGACTTTCCCGAGCTGCATGCGGGGGATGTGGGCTATGTGATATCCGCCATCAAGGAAATCGATGGCGCCCCTGTGGGGGATACCCTGACCAATCCCGAACGTCCCGCCAGTGAGCCGCTTCCCGGGTTTCAGAAGGTGCAGCCGCGGGTGTTTGCCGGTCTGTTTCCCATTAATGCGGAAGACTACGAAGACTTGCGCGAAGCCCTGCAGAAACTGCGCCTCAATGACGCCGCCCTGCATTTCGAGCCGGAATCATCCCAGGCGCTGGGGTTTGGTTTCCGCTGCGGTTTCCTCGGCATGCTCCACATGGAGATTATTCAGGAACGTCTGGAACGCGAATATGATCTGGACCTGATCACCACGGCACCCACCGTGGTATATGAAGTGATTACCACCAAGCATGAGCGCCTGTTGATCGATAATCCTTCGGAACTCCCCCCGGAAAATTATATTGCGGAAATCCGCGAGCCGATCATTCTCGCCAATATACTGGTTCCCCAGGATTACCTGGGCGCCGTCATCACCCTGTGTGTGGAAAAGCGCGGCGTGCAACGCAAGTTGCAATACCTTGGAAGTCAGGTGGCCCTCAGCTATGAATTGCCCTTGAGTGAAGTGGTGCTGGACTTTTTTGACCGGCTCAAATCCGTGAGTCGTGGCTATGCCTCCTTTGACTACAGCTTTGAGCGTTTCCAGCAGGGTGCCATGGTGAAAATGGATGTGCTCATCAATGGTGAGCGGGTGGATGCCTTATCCATTATCGTGCATCGTGAATTTGCCCAGGGGCGGGGCCGCGAACTGGCGGAAAAGATGCGCGAGATCATTCCACGGCAAATGTATGATGTGGCGATACAGGCGGCGCTGGGTTCCCATATTATTGCCCGTACCACAGTGAAGGCACTTCGTAAAAATGTCACCGCCAAGTGTTATGGCGGTGATGTCAGTCGTAAGCGCAAATTGCTGGAAAAGCAGAAAGCCGGTAAAAAGCGCATGAAGCAGTTCGGTAAAGTGGAAATACCGCAGGAAGCGTTTTTTGCGGTATTGCACGTAGGTAAAAAGTGACGAATGGGTCAACTCCAGTGGCATGCGCCGCGGGTAGAGGCCACGACATGAGCTGGTTTTTCCCAGGCTGGGAATGTCAGCGTTTCCTGGATACATGAGTGAGGTAAAAGCGTGGATTTTCCGACGTTATTGGTAACAGCCACTTTCGCCACCGGTGCGATCTGGGCACTGGATGCATGGTTGTGGGCGCCAAAACGCCGGGCTGCCGCTGCTGCCCTTGGAGATAGCGCTGGCAATGAGGAAAAACGCCAGGAACTCCTGAAAGAATCGGTAGTGGTTGAATATGCCAAATCCTTTTTTCCGGTGATTCTTGCGGTATTGTTGTTGCGCTCCTTTCTGGTGGAACCATTTCGTATTCCTTCCGGCTCCATGATGCCGACCCTGCTGGTGGGTGATTTTATTCTGGTGAATAAATTCAGTTATGGTATTCGTCTGCCGGTACTGAACCGCAAGATTATCGATATCGGCACCCCTGAACGGGGCGATGTTGTGGTATTCCGCTTTCCCAAGGATCCATCCACCGACTACATCAAGCGCATGGTGGGTCTGCCGGGTGATCGCGTGCAGTATCGCAACAAGGTGATCTCTATCAATGGGGAAGCGGTAGCACAGGTGCCCGCGGGTATTTACATCGGCTCCGGTTCCGGCCTTTCTGCTTCCGGCGCCAGCCTGCGTCTGGAACAACTGGATGAGGCGCAACATCAAATCCTGGTGGAACCCCGCAAGCCCGACCGCGAAGTGGATTTCGTAGTGCCGGAAGGTCAGTATTTTGTGATGGGCGATAATCGAGATAACAGTAATGACAGCCGTTACTGGGGTACGGTGCCGGAAGAGAATCTGGTGGGCAAGGCCTTTATGATCTGGATGAACTGGGATTCCGCCAATGGTGGTGTGGCCTGGGATCGGATCGGCGAGGGTATTCATTAATGCAAGGCGAGGTGATGCAGATGAAGGGCGTACATAAGCAGCAGGGTATGACAACCATTGGTTGGATTTTGGTGCTCGCATTGATTGCATTTTTTACCGTGGTGGTCTTACGTCTGACCCCCATTTATCTTGAGTACACCAAGGTGGTGTCGGTGCTGGAATCGCTGCAGAATGAGCCGGGCATTACACGTGCCAGCAAATCGGAAGTGGTTTCCCTTATTGGCCGCCGATTTGAAATAAACGATGTGGAAAACATCAAAGCCAAGGATGCCGAAATCAAGAATCAGGAAGGTCGTTTGACGGTGGGTTTTGTCTATGAACGGCGTACCAACCTGTTTGGCAATATCGACCTGGTGGCAAAATTCGATAAATCCATCGAGGTGGTTGCCAATTGACACCGGATTCCCGGGAGTTGCAGCGGCGGCTGGGGCATGAATTCCAGCAGCTTGATTTACTTGAGCAGGCCCTGACCCATCGCAGTGCCGGGGGCCATAATAACGAGCGACTTGAATTTCTCGGAGATTCCATACTGGGTTTTGTAGTGGCGGAAGCCCTGTATCACGACCTTCCGCAAGCCAGTGAAGGGGATCTGAGCCGCATGCGCGCCAGTCTGGTGAAGCGTGAAACCCTGGCGTCCCTGGCGCGCGACCTTTCCCTTGGGGATTATCTGCGTCTGGGTTCCGGTGAGCTGAAAAGCGGAGGCTTTCGGCGCGATTCCACGCTTGCCGATGCCCTGGAAGCCTTGTTTGGTGCTATCTTTCTAGACGCCGGGTATCCGGCATCGCGCGCCTGCATTTTACGGCTATTGCAACGCCGGCTCGAGGATTTACCTGCGGCGGCCTCTCTCAAGGACCCGAAAACATTACTCCAGGAATTTCTGCAATCACGCAGCCTGTCGCTGCCCGAATACCATGTAGTGGATAGCCAGGGGAAAGACCATAATCGCACCTTTACCGTGGAGTGCCGTACCCGCAATGGTGAATTGACCACCCGTGCCAGTGGCCGCAGCCGGCGCCGTGCGGAACAGTCGGCGGCAGAAGCCATGCTGCAATCCCTGGGTGCGGTGAGGTCGGAGAACAGCTAGTGGACAATGCATTTCATAGTGGCTATGTCGCCCTGGTGGGGCGCCCCAATGTGGGCAAGTCCACCTTGCTCAACCGTATACTCGGCCAGAAAATCAGCATTACCTCGCGGCGGCCGCAAACCACCCGTCATCGCATACTGGGAATTAAAACCGAGCCTGATGTGCAGGTGGTTTATGTGGATACTCCCGGGCTTCACCTGGGTGGCAAGCGGGCGATGAACCGCTATATGAATCGTGCAGCCAGTGACTCCCTGCAGGATGTCAATGCCATCGTATTTCTGGTGGAGGGCACCCGCTGGACCGACGAAGATGAAATGGTGCTGGAAAAAGTCTCCCAGGCCCATTGTCCGGTCATCCTCGCCATCAATAAGATCGATCGTATTGACGACAAAAACAGTTTATTGCCTCATATTGCCAATCTTTCGAAACGCATGGAGTTTGCAGAAATCATTCCGGGTTCGGCAAAAACCGGTAAGCAGGTGGAGCAGTTGGAAAAACTGCTGCATACCCTGTTGCCGGTAGCAGCACCCTTCTACCCGGAAGACCAGGTAACGGATCGCAGCCTGCGTTTCATGGCGGCCGAACTGGTTCGGGAAAAGCTGTTTCGAAAACTGGGTAAAGAA
>CBDUNQ010000006.1:0-15359 GCA_965368625.1 uncultured Gammaproteobacteria bacterium | reverse complement strand
ATCCATTTTGTTTCCAGCCCTGCTTGCACTAAACTCAAAGGCTGTTTTCTCCACCGCATCACAAGGGTATCCATGAGCCAATTGCTCGACAAACATCATCAGATCCGCCAGGCCCATGCCGGCCTGATTCACCGCGTGGTCATCGCCATACAAAATCCAGGCGCCGTACCGGATCTGGAAAAGCTGCTTCAGGAAGCACAACAGAATGAATGGCATGCCCTGGTGGCTGCCATTCGCAAGATCCTCGGCGGCAGCCGGGACACGGGCATGATGCGCAATCTGGACGAAGAAGACTCGGTAATTGTCGATGCCATTCTCAAGGGCATCCAGAATCCGCAAACCCTGCCGGAGTTGGATGAAAAAATCGATGGTGCCATGGCCGCGCCCGGTATTGCCTCCATCGTCTATACCGCCCGTAAAGGTGATGTGGAAGCGCTGCAGCTACTGGGCAACATGGCTACACAGATGATGCAGGCCGGCGGCGACATGGCGCGCCTGGCAGCCATTATGCGCCCACTGGTACTGGGCGAGCGCGATGCCAATAAGCTCTGCCAGGGCATGCAGGCCGAAGGGGAAACCCTGGTGCAAAACATCCTTGCGGAGTTGCACAAACTGGAAGCCCACTGAGCACTACTATCCGCGTGACTCAATGCAGGGGTAAACGCACCTCCACGGCAAAACCACCGAGGCCTCGCGAGCGGCCCAGCAGCAATTCCCCCTGCAGCGATTGCACAATCTCTGTCACAATGGACAGTCCCAGACCATGACCCGGCACTCCATGTTCATCCGCGCGTACACCGCGCTGACGCAAACCCATCAGTTCTTCATCATTGCAGCCCGGCCCATCATCTTCCACGGCAATCGATAGATAATCCCCCTGTTGCACTCGCAACAAAACCTCTGATTCGGCCCACTTGCAAGCATTGTCCAGTAGATTTCCCACCATTTCCAACAAGTCTTCCTGATCACAGAAGTACACCAGTTCTTCAGGAATCTCCACCTGAAAATGTAAATGTTTATCCTGATATGCCATGCGCAGCACATCCACCAGTGCCGGTAATTCATCGCTGATATGCACAGCCGCCCCTTGATAGCCACCGCCGGATAAGCGGGCACGGCGCAATTCCGATTCCACGCGATGGTGCAATTGATCCACCTGGGTACACAATTGTTGCTGCAGTTCCGGGTGTGCCTGTAATGCACTTCGTTCCGCGAGTTGCCGCATGATGGCCAGTGGCGTTTTCAGTGCGTGGGCCAGGTTACCCAGGCTATTGCGGGAACGGCTTACCCGCTGCTGCAACAGGGTCAGCAAGTGATTCACCTCCCGCACCAGAGGCTGTATTTCAGCGGGCACATCTTCCCCCAATTGCTGTATACGCCCGTGACCAAGGTCTTTGAGTTCCACGAAGGTATGCTGCAGCGGGGTAAACCCCATACACAACATGCGCCGCTGCAACAACAACAACAAGACCAGCACCAGAGCGCTGACAAAGAGATAATAAGCCTGGTAGGTGCGTACCGATGTACGCAGTGGCGACAGGTCCTCGGCCACGGCAATCACAAAGGAATGTCCGGCCTTTTCATAACGGGCAATACGAACCAGCATCAATTGATCCATGGGACCCTGCATGCGTAGCACGCGCACGCTCTCCCCTTCCAGACCGGGAAGATCCAGCGGTTTATCCCAGAGGGAACGCGAACGCAGATGTTGCTGCTGTGTTTCCACCACATAATAATGGCCGGAGAATGGCCGCAGATAAATGGGATTCTGGAACACCGGATTCAATGAGGCCATGCCTTCTGCATCCATCTCCAGGGATATCAGCAGGGTTTCCGCATCATGCTCCAGGCGGGTTTCCAGCCACTGTTCGAGAATCACACGCATACCATAGCTGCCCGCCAGCCCGATCAGCAGCAAGGTGACGGCCAACGAAACCCCCAGGCCGATATTCAGGCGCGACTGTATGGATCTCACTCATTCCCCTTGGAAAAAACATAACCTTGCCCACGCCGGGTCTGAATCAGGTCATTGCCTAATTTGTTGCGCAGGCGGCGTACATAAACTTCGATTACGTTGCTGTCCTTATCGGCATCGAATTCATAGACGTGTTCGGTCAGGCGACTTTTAGACAACACCTTGCCTTCATTCATCATGAAATAGCGCAACAGACGAAATTCCGTACCGGTGAGTTCCACGGTATTACCATCTGCCAACACTACGGATTGAGTGTCTTCATTCAATTGCAGCCCCGCAGAAGCCAGAGGACCCAGTGCCGCACCGCTGGCACGACGTATCAGCGCACCTACCCGCACAAGCAATTCCTCCACATGAAAGGGTTTGCCCAGATAATCATCGGCCCCCGCCTTGAAACCCCGCACCTTTTCCTGCCAACCATCACGTGCGGTAAGAATCAGTACTGGCAGTGAATGACCCGCCGCCCGCCAGTTTTGCAACACTTCAAGGCCGGAACGCCCGGGCAATCCGAGATCCAGTACCACGGCATCATAGGTTTCCTCTCTGCCCAGGTACTCGCCTTCAATACCATCCTGCGCCCAATCCACGGCATAGCCGGCCTGTACCAGGTCCGCTTTCAGCGTAGCGCCCAGTACCGGGTCATCCTCTACCAGTAAAATACGCATTCAGCGCCTGTCCTTCAGTACTTCGCCACTGTGGGCATCCAGGTGGAATTTCTGCAACCTACCCATGCGATCCAGCATTTCCACTTCGTACACATAGCGCCCCTGCTCCTGCTCCAACTCGGCTTCCAGCATTCTCCCCTGATGCCTTTCTGGTAGTTCCCGCAACAGTTGTTCCAAAGAGCGAATTTCCCCCGATTGATGCAAATGGCTGGCCCATTCATGCCCCTTCCCCTGTCCAGTACCCGGCCCCGAGGCAAGTGCGACATCAACCATCAGCACACTGCAAAGCAGAAATACAGAATGGGGTAGTAAACTCGATAAATATGGTTTTTTCACAATGCAATTCCAAGCAATTTTTGTTGCCGCAAGCATACCGGTCACCTAACGCTATCCCAGAAGCAAGAACCTGAAATCATTCGGGGTTTTCAAGCTTGCGTCCATGGATCATGGAGCGCACCAGATTTTCCCCATGCACCAGGCTTTCCACCACCACCCCTGCCACATGAATCACGACCATCAGAAGGGTGAGGTTCGCCAGGAATTCATGCCCTTCCTCAAGCGCTTCCTCCACACCATGACCATAACCCGCCATGGCGGCGGCCAGGGGACCGGCACCTTCCTCGAGACCATAAAGCGCTATCCCGGATATGCCGGTAAGCAGCAAGCTTATCATCATCAAGACGATCATGAGACCACCGGCGGGATTATGCCCGATATAGCGCCGGGCCGTTCCGCGGAACACATCCTTAAGGTACGCCAGGGCCACGGAGGGACGCTGCACGAAATCCGTGAAACGTGCATACCGGGTACCCATAAGGCCCCAGACAATGCGCGTCAGCACCAGCCCAAGTACCAGGTAGCCAGCCCAGCTATGAACACCAAGCCATTCATCTTCCGTGACATAGGCTACCGAAAAAGCGGCCACCAGGGCCCAATGAAACACCCTCACAAAAGGGTCCCACACCTTGATTTCAGTACGTCGCGCCATGTGTTTCTCCAGGGAATTCCAATACTGCCCACAAGCCTAATGGCATGAGCTGAAATCAAGCTGAATGATTGATTCTGGAGGGCGGCAAAAAGTTCTGCCTCAAAAAAGAAACGGGAGCGATGCCTTCAGGGAAGCCGAGCTGCAGCCTGGTGGGCAGTTACGCCACTTGCTCTGCGGGCTTCACGCCCAGCAATGCATGCAGGGGTTCCGGAGTATGAATATGATAGCCCTGGGCATAATCTACTCCGATGGTTCGCAGCAGTGATTCCTTGTCCGGATGGTCCACATACTCGGCAATGGTCTGGATACCGATCACATGGCCAATCTGATTGATGGATTCCACGAAGGCGCGATCCATGGGGTCATCAAGGATATCCTGTATGAAACAACCGTCAATCTTCAGATAATCAACCGGCATATTTTTCAGATAACCGAATGAACTCAAACCACTGCCAAAATCATCAAGGGAGATATAACAACCCAGGTCTTTTAGCGAGCGGATAAAGCCGATAGCCCGGCTGAGATTGGCAATGGCGGCAGTTTCGGTTATTTCAAAGCATAGCCGCCTGGGATCCACATTGGTCTTCTGCAATATCTGCAGAACAAATTCATGAAAGTCATTTTCACCCAGCGCCTGTGCGGAAAGATTAATGGAGAGTGAAACAGTATCCTTACCCCGTGCATTCAGGCTGGATAGTTGTTGAATTGCATTTTTCACCACCCATCGATCAATATGCGACATCAGATTATAGCGCTCGGCTGCCGGTATAAATGCCATGGGTGACAGTACCCGCCCTTCTTCATCCAGCATGCGCACCAGCACTTCGGCGTGCATCCCCTCTTCCTTATTCTGCAAGGTCTGGATACGCTGGGAGTACAGTACGAAGCGGTCTTCTTCCAGCGCCTTGTTGATGCGATGCACCATATCCATTTCACTTTGCCGCTTGGCCGTGGTGTCATCATCAGATTGATATACGTGCACCCGGTTCCGGCCTTCTTCCTTGGAGATGAAACAGGCGGTATCCGCGGCACTGAATAAATCCTTGACGTTACCACTGGCGGCATCCACCGCCACCAAGCCGATACTGGCACTGACAGAAAAGGATTTGTTATCCCAGACGAAGCGCAGTTCCTGTATCTGCTGGCGCAAGCGCTCCACCGCCGCCTCGGCACTTGCAGAATCTATGTGCTTGATCAACACCGCAAACTCGTCGCCACCCATGCGTGCCAGAAGATCCGAGTCGCGCACCGAACGTTTGAGTATCATGGAAATCTGCTTGAGCAATTCATCACCGGCAATATGGCCACAGGTATCATTAATAACCTTGAATTGATCGAGATCCAGATAGCAAAGCCAGTAGCGGAGATGGGAATTGCGCCGTACTTCCGACAGGGTCTGACCCAGAGTACTTTCGAATTCACGACGATTATGCAGACCTGTCAGCGGATCATGGCTGGCGTGGTAGCTTAGCTGACGGGAAAGTGCGCGCATTTCGGTGACATCCCGGAACACCAGGATCGCCCCCACCATTTGCTGGTCACGATTACGTATGGGTGACACGGTATATTCAATGGCGATACTGCTGCCATCCCTGCGTACCAGCACGGTATCCCCCTCCGAAGAAAAGCTGTGCCCCGATTTCAACGCCCTGCATACCGGATTTTCAATCGGCATGTGGGTAGCTTCATTGGCAATGCTGAACAGCCGGTCTATGGAAAGTCCGCCGCTATGCACATCACCCACCCGTACCCCGGTCAATTGATGAGCCACATCATTTATCTGATCCACCTTGCCATCCAGGTCCGTGGTGATGACACCGTCCCCGATGGAGTGCAGGGTCACCATGGCACGACGCTTTTCCTTGCGTAAGCGTGCTTCCGTATCGGCGGATTTACGAATCACAAACACGGCAATGAACAGACTGAACAGACACACGGAGGTGGCAACTACCAGTATCATCTGGTATGTGCGCTCATGTTCCGCTTTGGCTTCCTGCAAGGCCTTTTCCGATGCCTGCTCCTGCATCTTTCGAAATTGATTGAATAGCTGGAACGCCTTGGCTTGCAACGGTATGGCTTTATCCAGCAGTAGGCGTCTGGCGCGTTCATTTTCACCCATACGCAACAACTGGGCGATTTCCGTCTGGAGTGGCCCCAGCTCCCGGGTCACC
Source organism: uncultured Gammaproteobacteria bacterium (assembly GCA_965368625.1). GTDB lineage: Bacteria > Pseudomonadota > Gammaproteobacteria > DSM-19610 > DSM-19610 > JAIVHA01. The sequence continues at coordinate 9,560 of CBDUNQ010000006.1, read as the reverse complement.
TCACCCTGCTTATCCAACAAGCCGCGCTCTGTTTCCGTCAGCGGCAGGGTAAGTAATTCCTCCTTGGCAATGACAAATGCCGTACCCCTGGCATTGAATTCCAGCCACTCCTCATCCTGGGTGAAGGGGTCATCCATCAGGGCCATTTTGTTCAGTGACAGAATGCGTTCCCGCGCCGCCGTATGCATGCGGTTCACCAGGTTGGTTTTCTGGTTATAGGAACGCACAATGGTTTCGGTACGCTCCATGCTGGAATCAATGACCCGCAGGGAAATCGCCGTCAGCAGCACCATCAGGCCGAGAATGGCCAGAAAACCAATGGATAGAAATGGCGCTGTGATCTTCAATCCCATGAAGGGTCCCTGGGCTAGTGATGGGCAAGAATGTAGAGGTCGTCCCGGCAAGTGCTTGGCGTGATCACCACTCCTGCAGCGTTGCCCAGGCACAAACCTGATCAGGGTATCTAACGGCCTTGGCTGCCGATGTTTGAGGGTTGCAAGTCGGGAAAAAGGATTTTTTTACTTATTTTTTATATGGTTGAAGTATTTTCATGGGGTGTGAAGGTCCACGGACCCCAGAAACGAAAAACCGGGATCATGCCCGGTTTTTCGTTTCTGGGGTCGCCTGCACCCACTGGGTAACCAGGGCGGTACTATTTACTGTGTGCCGCTTCCAGCATGGGCTTGAGCTCACCCTTCTGAAACAATTCCAGGGTGATATCACAACCACCAATCAATTCACCATTCACGTAGACCTGGGGAAAGGTGGGCCAATTGGCATAGCGTGGCAGGTTCTGGAAAATTTCCGGATCGGCCAGCACGTTGACATGGGCGAACTCCACATTACAGGCCTTCAGGGCCTCCGCCGTACGGCTGGAAAAGCCGCACATGGGCATTTGCGGTGTGCCTTTCATGTAAATCACTACAGGGTTGTTTTCCACCTGCTCTTTAATTCGGTCCATTACGTCCATAACCACTTATACCTCAATAAGATACCAAACTTTGAAAAAGAATGACGCCACCAGGGAGGGGCACCAAGCACGAAACTGGTGATGAGTGTACCCACCCACAATGGGGCTGAAAAGGCCGAGTTCAAGGGGAAATACCATCCACATTACGTTGTAACCAGTATTCCAGCAGGGTCATGTGCCAGAGTTTGCTGCCCTGCAGGCGGGTATGCTGATGCTCCGGATCGGCCAGCAGGGATTCCAGATAATCCATCTGATAAAGCCCCCGTTCCCGGCATGCCCGGGAATTGACCACTTCCTGCATAAAGGCAAGAAATTCCCCCCGGGCGTATTTAAGTGCCGGCACGGGGAAATACCCTTTGGGCCGATCAATAACCGCATCCGGTATCAGGCCCCGGGCAATGCGCTTCAGCATATGCTTGCCACCGGATTGCACTTTGTACTCCGGTGGCATGGAAGCCACCAGTTCCACCAGCTCATGATCCAGGAAGGGAACCCGTGCCTCCAGCCCCCAGGCCATGGTCATATTGTCGACCCGCTTCACCGGATCATCCACAATCAGGGTAGTAACATCAAAGGCCAGTACCCGATTGAGGAATTCCCCCGAACCCATGCCCGCCAGCCCCTGGGCCACCCGCGCCGCCGTATAGTCAGGGCCGTGATGAGCCGGTGCCACCATGCTCAGCCATTCGTCGTGGTCGCGGTCAAAATAATGCGGCGCAAACCGCTGTAGATCACTGCCCCTGGCTTTATCCATCTGCGGATACCAGAAATAACCACCGAAGACTTCATCGGCTCCCTGTCCACTCTGCACCACCTTCACGTGCTGGGATACCTGTTCCGCCAATAGATAGAAGGCCACGGCATCCTGACCAAACATGGGTTCCGCCATATTGCTCACAGCTTCCGGCAGACGCGTCAACACTTCATCATTGGGGACATGGAATTTATGGTGCTGAGTCTGATAGCGCGACACCACCTGATCCGAGTATTCAAATTCACTTCCCCGTTCGTCGGGATGATCTTCAAAGCCCACGGAAAAGGTGCGCAGGTTTTCCGCGCCGGATTCCGCCAGCAACCCCACCAGCAGACTGGAATCCAGGCCACCGGAAAGTAACACCCCGACCGGTACATCGGCCACGGTCATGCGTCGTTGTACCGCGCGCACCAGGGCATCGCGTACCGCTTCCATCCACTCCCATTCGCTGAGGGAATGATCCACTGGCCGGGTCTCCAGCCGCCAGTAACGCCGCGCGCGTTTCCGGCCATTGGGTTCAATCACCAGGCTGGTACCGGGTTCCAGCTTGCGGATACCACGTAAAATGGTGCGCGGCGCCGGTATCACGGCATGCAGGGTAAACTGATGATGCAGGGCAACGGGATCTATGCTGGTATCCACATCACCGGCAGCGAGTATCGCCTGGGAAGTGGAGGCAAAACGAAAACAGCCACGTGCAAAACTGTAATAAAGGGGTTTGATACCAAAACGGTCGCGCGCCAGAAACAAGTGCTGGCGCTTTACATCCCAGATGGCAAAGGCAAACATCCCGTGCAGGCGTTCAACACACTGCTCGCCCCATTCGGCATAAGCCTTGAGAATGGTTTCGCTGTCCCCTTCGGAAAAGAAATGATATCCCTTGGTAATGAGTTCGGCGCGCAATTCCTTGTAATTGTATATGGTCCCATTGAATACCAGCACCAGATCCAGATCGCTATCGATCAAGGGCTGGTTGGAACGATTGGAAAGATCAATGATGGCCAAACGCCGATGCCCCAGCGCCACCGGGCCATCCGAGTGACTGCCATCATGGTCCGGGCCACGCCGTTCCAGCTTTTCCATCATCCTGCCCACATGGGCGAGATCGGCCACGCGACCATCCAGACGCAATTCGCCACAAATACCACACATAGTCTGCCCCTCGCCTAGCGCACCACACTCAAGCGCGAAATCACCTGTTTCACTCCCTTGGTACTGCGTGCCAGTGACAGAGCGCGAGCTTCCGCATCCACACTGTTTACATGACCATGGAGTGTCACCACTCCATTATAGGTGTCCACATTGATATCCATGGCACTGATCTGTGAATCACGTACATATTTTGCATTGATGCTTGAAGTGATTTGAGCATCTTCCGTGATCCGACCGACACTACGTTCATCTTTACCGGCATAATAGCCCCCGGCACCGGCACCCCCCACCACCAGAGAGGCACAGCCGGTAGTACACAGAAGCAATATCACCATGAAGATACCCGTAGCTTTCATTTTGTTTCCTTATTCATTCCGTTTGTAAGATTACTGCGTCAGGGCAAACCGCTGGCGCACATTGGCGAATGGGTATGCACAAAGGCATCAGCGGACTGCGTCCTCATCGCCATCCACACTACGGCCCCAGGCACCCCCACCAGGCGTCAGCAAGGTCAGCCGGTCTCCTGCACGCGCATGAAAACACACCTTGGATGCCAGTAGTTTTCCATTATGCCGGTTTTCACCCGCAGCTCCCGCTGCGCCGCCCTGCAAGCCCCATGGCCGATGCCGGCGGCGCTCGGTGAGCAGCGTCACCTGGGCAGGCGCAAGAAATTCAAATTCGCGGACGATGCCATTCCCACCGGCATGCCGGCCGCGGCCGCCGGAGCCACGGCGAATCTGGTAACGCCTGACCCGCAGTGGAAACCGGCTCTCCAATACCTCAATGGGAGTATTGAGGGTATTGGTCATGTGGGTCTGCACTGCATCCAGGCCGCGATGCAGGGGGCCTCCCCCCATGCCGCCACCCAGGGTTTCGTAGTAATCCCACACTTGCCCATGGGTGCGCGAACCCATGGCCAGATTGTTCATAGTGCCCTGGCTGGCAGCCGGGATGCGTTCCGGAATGGCTTGTGCCAGCGCCCCCAGCATCACATCCACCACCCGGCTGCTGGTTTCCACATTACCTGCGGCCACTGCAGCCGGCCGTTGTGCATTGAGCAACGACCCCGGCGGCGCATGAATTTCAATGGCGCGAAAGCTACCGGCACAGGCCGGTATATAATCGGGCATGAGACAGCGGAACACGTAGTACACCGCTGCCGCTGTGACCGGCAGGGGACAATTCACATTACCGGGCACCTGCCCGGAACTGCCCTGAAAGTCCACCCGTATTCCATGACTGCGCACTTCAATCAATACCTGTATGGGAAGATCATGGTTCCCCAAGCCATCATCATCCAGCACATCCCGAAAGCCATAATCCCCTTCCGGTATGGATGCCAGCGCAGTGCGTGAAATCCGTTCGCCATAGGCATTGAGAGATTCCAATGCGGCAGCATAAGGACGGACCCCCATCCGTTCCACCAATCGCTGCAGACGCCGTATTCCCGCTCGATTGGCACTGATCTGGGCAGAAAAATCACCACGTGACTGTGTCACATCGGCGGTATGCTGCAAGATGGTATCCAGGCAGTCGTCAAGGACTTCACCGGCGCGCAGCAAGTGCGTAGGTGGTATTACCAGGCCCTCTTGTTCAAGGCGGCTGCAGATGGGCATGGACCCCGGAGCTTCACCACCGATATCCGCATGGTGTGCACGATTCGCCACAAAGCCGATACAGCGGCCGTCAACATGCACCGGAGCGATGAGGGTGATATCCGGCAAATGGGTTCCGCCCAGAAAGGGATCATTCAGTACCACCATATCACCCGGTTGCCATTTACAACCCCGCACCAGGGATTCCATGGCATATGCCATACTGCCCAGATGCACCGGAATATGGGCTGCCTGGGCACAAAGGCCACCCTGAGGATCAAATACGGCGCAGGAGAAGTCCAGGCGATCCTTGATATTGGGTGAAAAGGCGGTACGCCGCAGGACAGCGCCCATTTCATCACTGACCGCCGCGATGCGGCTGGCGAAAAGACTGAGTTGTATGGGATTCATAAACGGGATTATGCCCCATTCAGCCACCCGCGTATGCCATGACCATGATGGAAATCAAGGCAAGCTCACAACATTTTTGTTATTGCAATCCGCCACTTCCTCCCGTATCCTCGCAAACCTGACTAAAACAGTCGCCTTTTTTACGTAAAAGCAACAATGCAGCCAGCCTGCAGTATGAGGAGCAAGCAATATGAACCCGCTGAATTCCATTCTCGGCACCATCATCTCCGGTTTCGTACTGGCGATCATCGCCATCTTTGCCTTTGGTCCTGGCGGCGCAGTGAACCCCTGGGAATTCTGGGTGTGGATGCACGTCCTGGTAGGGATCACCTGGATTGGCCTGCTGTATTATTTCAACTTCGTTCAGGTGCCCGCCGTGGGCCAGGCCCTGAAAGAAGCCAATGACGGAGGCCCCGGCCCCGCCGCCATCAACAAGTATGTAGCGCCCAAGGCCTTGCTATGGTTCCGCTGGGCGGCCCTGGCCACCTGGATCACTGGCGCCCTGGCGCTGGAAGCCATGCATACCGCGGACGGTTCCGGTTTTGTGGCCGCCTTCACCTTCCAGGAAGGCTACCAACTCATTGGCATGGGCGCCTGGCTGGGTACCATCATGCTATTCAATGTCTGGGTGCTGATCTGGCCGAACCAGAAAAAGATCCTGGGTATTGTGGAAAGCAATCCCGATGATATCCCCGGTGCGAAGAAGGTGGCCCTCATGGCATCCCGCACCAACACCCTGCTCTCCATTCCCATGCTGCTGGGTATGACCGGTCACATGCACGGGTTGCCGTTTTAACGAAAACCATTGGTGCAACACCTGAAAACCCGGCCCCTGGCCGGGTTTTCCCGTTTTAACTAACTGAAAGAACTGGTTACTTTTGTATTTGCCTGGAGCCACGCAAATCTATAAAATCCGTTTTTTGCACTGGCGGTCTCCTCGAGGGACTGCCTTTTGTTTTTGGGGGTTCCCAAAAGATGTCTGAACATTTAATGAATAATTACAGCCGTCAGCCCGTGGCCTTTGAACGTGGCGAAGGTGCCCTGTTGTGGGATACGGATGGCAAACAATACCTGGATGCCCTCAGCGGGGTTGCCGTGTGCGGCCTGGGTCATGCCCATCCCGCCGTCACCCGTGCCCTGTGTGAGCAGGCGGCAACCCTGGTGCACACCTCGAATATCTATCGCATACCCAAACAGGAAACCCTGGCAGACAAATTGTGCCAGGTCTCGGGTATGGACAATGCCTTTTTCTGCAACTCCGGGGCGGAAGCCAATGAAGCGGCCATTAAACTGGCCCGCCTGCATGGCCACAAGAAAGGGATTCAGGATACTCCGCACATCATCGTCACGGATAAAAGCTTTCATGGCCGTACCCTGGCCACCCTCTCCGCCACCGGAAATCGTAAGGTACAGGCCGGCTTTGAACCCCTGGTCAAAGGCTTTATACGCGTGCCGTATAACGATCTGGAAGCCATTCGCACCGTGGCGGCCAACAGCCAGGATGTGGCAGCGGTACTGGTGGAACCCGTACAGGGTGAAGGCGGCATCAATGTTCCGGACGATGCCTATCTGAGTGGCATTCGGCAAATATGTGATGCCAATGGCTGGTTAATGATTGTAGATGAAATTCAAACCGGCATCGCCCGCACCGGCCACTGGTTTGCCTTTCAACATCATGACCTGCAGCCGGATGTGATGACCCTGGCCAAAGGCCTGGGCAATGGCATGCCCGTGGGTGCCTGTCTGGCACGGGGTGAAGCCGCACAGCTATTCAAGCCCGGCAATCATGGCTCCACCTTTGGCGGCAACCCGCTTGCCATGAGTGCCGCCCTGGCAGTGCTGGATACCATTGAGCAGGAAAAGCTGTACGCCCGTGCCACGGTCCTGGGTACACGGATGCTCACCGGTTTTCAAGACGCACTCCAGGGAGTTGCCGGCGTGGAAAAGATCCGTGGCCTGGGTTTGATGCTGGCCATTGAGTTGAACACCCCCTGCGGAACCCTGGTAGCCAAGGCGCTGGAACGGGGCTTACTCATCAACGTAACCAACGAGCGGGTGGTTCGCCTGCTGCCACCACTGATCATCAGCGATGCACAGGCCGACGAAATCGTCGCCAGCACCAGTGCACTGGTTACGGAATTCCTGCAGGCAAACCCATGAGTGTACGTCACTTCCTCAGTCTACAGGATCTTTCTCCTGCGGAACTGCAGGGTTTGATACAACGCGGCATGGAGCACAAGGCCATGCTCAAACGCGGTGAGCGTTACGAGCCCCTGCGTAACCAGGTGCTGGCGATGATTTTTGAAAAATCATCCACCCGCACCCGGGTTTCCTTTGAGACCGGCATGGCGCAACTGGGTGGTCATGCCATGTTCCTGTCGCCGCGGGATACCCAGCTGGGACGGGGTGAACCCGTGGAAGACAGTGCCCGGGTGCTATCCAGCATGGCCGACATCATCATGATTCGAACCTTTGAACATGAAATTGTCGAACGCTTCAGTGAATACTCCAGCAAGCCCGTCATCAACGCCCTCACGGATAAATTTCACCCCTGCCAGCTACTGGCGGATATGCAGACCTACCATGAACATCGGGGAAGCATTTCCGGTAAAACCGTATGCTGGATCGGCGATGGCAACAACATGTGCCAGTCTTACATCAATGCCGCACAGCAATACGACTTCCAGTTGCGCATCGCCTGCCCCGAGGGCTATGAGCCGGATGCCCCTCTGGTACAGGAAGCCGGTGACCGGGTGACGATTCTCTCCGACCCCATGGAAGCCGCCAGTGGCGCCCACCTGGTGGTGACCGATGTGTGGGCCAGCATGGGTCAGGAAGATGAACAAAAGGAACGGGCGCGGAAATTCTCCCAATACCAGGTCAACCATACCCTCATGGCGCAAGCGGATCCCGATGCCCTGTTCATGCATTGCCTGCCCGCTCACCGGGGCGAGGAAGTGACCGCGGAAATGCTGGATAGTCCGCAAAGTGTGGTGTGGGATGAAGCAGAAAACCGCCTGCATGCACAAAAAGCCTTACTGGAATTCCTGTTGAGCTGACCGTCGAAAGGTATTCACGATAGAACCTCGCAGGGTAAGGTATTCATGACCACAAACCACCGTCATTCCGGCGTGCCTCGACCCGCAGGGTGAGGTACGCATAATGTGACCAGATCGTGCGGAGCACGATGGGGAATCCCTGATGATCCCCAAAGGGGTTCTATGCGCCAGGCCGGGATTCCTTACACCTTTTGCCAGCGTCATGAGATACCGGCCTTTGCCGGTATGACGAGACAGGCATGATCGCCTTGACCCGAAGGGTAAGGTATTCATAATGGAACCTCGCAGCACCCTAATCAAGACAGCCATCACTAGCAATACACCAACCAATTGGTATACGTAATAAACTTCTTTTCTAACGGGGTGGACATCCCGCAGGATGACTCCAGATTCCGCTAGGGTTGCCCAACCACATCTGTTTGCCCCGGTGTGATGTAGGGCCCGAGGTTGATAGCAATGCCTCTGTCTCCTCCAAGCAAACCCAGTACATCCCGACCGGCGGCAAGCGCGGGCGAAGTGGATTGCAGGCGGTAATCACTGGCCTGCTGATAGCTTCCCGTGCCATTGATAAATTGTGGGTCAGCATACAGTGAGGGGGCCACCGCTGAGCCATCCTGACCAAACAGGGATTGCCAGCTTTCCAGGGTATACCTTCCCGATTGCAGGCTGGCAAAGGTTCGCACATTGAAATAGAGATTGTGCTGCCAGAGGTTTTCCTGTGTGCCGGTAAATTCACTGTCGGGAATCGTGGCATCGATACTGCGCACTGCAGTACCGGCATTCATCACGATATTATTGACGAACAGGTTACCAGAGAGATCCAGCGGAGAGCCGGTACCGGTCTTGAAGTTGAATACCCCGCCACCGGAAGCTCCAGTGGGATCGATATTGTGGAAGACATTATTACTGATGGTCATTCGCGAGGGCGATCCCAGAGAAGTGCCATTGGCGGTATCACGGTTACTGACCATCATCATGCCCACATGACCGATATCTGCAAAGATATTCTGATAAACGACACCCGATGAAGTGCCATAGAGCGTCAATCCATAGATCTGTTTATCGTGAATGTAGTTGTTACGGATGATGAAGCCCGTTTGATGCCGGTCGATCTGGCCCTTCAGTATGATGCCACCGGTGCCACCATGCATATGATTGTTTTCAATGATGCCATCCACGGAATCATAGGTGATGACATCATAGCCATGACTGTTACCGCGAATGAATCCGGAAATGTCATTATCGGCAATCACAGCCCGGTAAGCATCTTCCAGTCGCACACCTGACCAGTTGTCGGTGCCTTGCGAACTTCGATCAGAGCCGATGAGGCGCACACCGCGGATGACACAATCATTGGCGTGCCAGATGGTGGCGGGGGCACGATCCCCCTCCCACTGGAAATCACCGGTATTAATGGTGAATGGTCCTTCCCAGATGATGAAATCCTGGTAATAGGAACCGATCACACTGCGTACGATACCACCACCACTGTTGGTGAGGTGCACCGGCCCACTGGCACGGAATACGATGGGAGAACCCGCAACACCGGCGTTGGCGGCCTGATAGAGCAAGCCGCCGCCCTCATAGGTCTGCGAATAATCGTATTCCCCGGCACGGAC
>CBDUNQ010000005.1:0-15504 GCA_965368625.1 uncultured Gammaproteobacteria bacterium | reverse complement strand
GGATAGTCTCAGTGCCGCCTATGGCATGGCGGTGGAACAGGGCTGGGTTGCACGCCTGCAAGACCTGTTGGAAGCCCATGACCCCGCCAGCCGCCTCATCAATGACAGTATCAGCGGGGATACCAGCGCCAGTGCCAGGGCCCGGCTGAAGGATGCCCTGCAGCGCCACCAACCCGACATTGTGCTGTTGGAAATCGGCGGCAATGACGGATTACGGGGCCTGTCCCCCAAAACCCTGTACACCAACCTCGCCGCCATGATCCGTGCCATTCAGCAACAACCCGCCAGGATACTCCTCATCGGTGTGCAGCTTCCTCCCAACTATGGGGTGCGCTACACACAACAATTCGAGGCCGTGTATACGCGGCTGGCAGAAGAGTTTCAAATTGCATTACTCCCCTCACTGGTGGCCGAAGTGGGCATCCACCGGCAATGGATGCAGGCCGATGGTATCCACCCCAATGCCGCTGCACAGCCCATCATTGTGGAAAGGGTGTGGGAGCATTTGCTCCCCCTGTTGAATGAAGCGACCATCACATCAACACAGATCAGCGCGCCGCAGAATCGCCACGGCGAGCCCTGACGACTGCGAGCCTTTTTTTCTACAGGCAAAAAAAACCGGCAGGCTCCGAAGAACCTGCCGGCATTTCGGGAACGGGTTTATTTTTCCCGTGCCTTCACTTCCTTGATCACTTCCTCGGCCACATGATTGGGGCACGGGGCATAGTGTGAAAATTCCATGGAGAACTGGCCACGACCGGACGTCATGGTGCGCAGGTCACCGATATACCCGAACATCTCACTCAGCGGCACATCGGCACGCACACGTACCGTGGTGGCACCCGGCTCCTGGGATTTGATCATGCCACGACGGCGGTTGAGGTCACCAATGACATCACCCACATGGTCTTCGGGAATGAACACATCACCTTCATGATGGGCTCCAGCAATTGTGGACCGGCCTTGGGAATGGTTTGGCGGTATGCACCCTTGGCGGCAATTTCATAGGCAATGGCGGATGAATCCACCGCATGGAAGGCACCGTCCGTGAGGGTGACCTTCACATCCAGCAGAGGGAAGCCCGCCAGCGTGCCCTTGGACATGGACAGCTTGAAGCCCTTTTCCACCGCCGGCCAGAATTCCCGTGGCACAGTACCACCGGTAACCGTGGATTCAAACAAAAAGCCACTGTTCTGTTCACCCGGTTCGATGATGTAATCGATCTTGGCGAATTGACCGGAACCACCAGACTGCTTCTTGTGGGTATAGGAATCTTCCACACGCTGGGTGATGGTTTCACGATAAGCCACCTGTGGCTTACCGACGATCACCTCGATGCCATGGGTACGCTTGAGGATGTCCACCTTGATATCCAGATGCAGCTCGCCCATGCCCTTGAGGATGGTTTCACCACTGTCTTCATCGGTTTCCACCTGAAAGGAGGGATCTTCTTTCACCATTTTGTTGATGGCGATACCCATCTTTTCCGCACTGCCTTTGTCTTTCGGGGCGACTGCAATCGAGATGACCGGATCCGGGAACACCATGGGTTCCAGCGTCGCGGGGAATTTGGGATCACACAGGGTGTGTCCGGTCTGCACATTCTTCATGCCCACGATGGCGATGATGTCACCCGCCTGAGCCGTATCGATTTCCTCGCGGTCATCAGCCTGCATGATCACCATGCGGCCGATACGTTCCGTTTTACCGGTGAAGGTATTGAGTACCGTATCACCCCGGTTGATACGTCCGGAGTAGATGCGGGTAAAGGTCAAGGCACCGAAGCGGTCATCCATAATCTTGAACGCCAGCGCACGCAGGGGCTTGTCCGGGTCGACAATGGCCACGTTGCCGGTCTCATTCCCTTCCAGATCCACTTCAGGCTGTGGCACCACTTCCGTGGGGCTGGGCAGGTAATCCACCACGGCATCCAGTACATTCTGCACGCCCTTGTTCTTGAATGAGGATCCTGTATAGGTAGGGAAGAAGTCCAGCGCTATGGTGCCCTTGCGAATGCAGCGCTTGAGGTCTTCGATGGAGGGTTCATTCCCTTCCAAATAAGCCTCGAGCAGCGTGTCATCCTGCTCCACCGCCGTCTCGATGAGTTTTTCGCGCCACTCTTCCACCTGGTCCACCATATCGGCCGGCACATCTTCCAGGGTGTAGTTCATCGGGTCACCGGAGTTATCCCAGATCCAGGCCTTGCGCGTTAACAGATCCACAACCCCTTTGAAGTTTTCTTCCACACCGATGGGGAGCACCATGACCAGAGGGGTGGCACCCAGTACATCCTTGATCTGCTTCACCACCCGGTAAAAATCCGCACCCAGTCGATCCAGCTTATTGATGTAGATAATCCGCGCCACTTCGGATTCATTGGCGTAGCGCCAATTGGTTTCCGACTGAGGCTCCACACCACCGGAGGCGCAGAATACACCCACCCCGCCATCCAGCACCTTCAGAGAGCGATATACCTCGATCGTGAAATCCACGTGTCCGGGAGTATCGATGATATTGAACTGGTGCCCATTCCAGGTGCAGGTGGTCGCGGCGGACTGGATCGTGATCCCACGCTCCTGTTCCTGCTCCATGAAGTCCGTGGTCGCAGCGCCATCATGCACTTCACCGATTTTATGGATCTTGCCGGTGAGCTTAAGGATACGTTCAGTGGTGGTGGTCTTGCCCGCATCCACATGGGCGAAGATACCGATATTTCGGTAAAGGCTTAGGTCTGTCATAGTCTCAACTCGTTAGCATCAAAAACGTAAAAAATAGGCGGCCGACCCATGGTTACACAGGAATAATGCAATTATTTCAATGGGTTGAAATAATGTTGCCTGGAATACCGGGTTCCCGCCAGTGAACTACCGGCAGTCAGCAGTAGCCATTTCGCCATGCCTGTCTGCCTAAAATGGTGTGGTATGATACCGGAATTGACGGAAACTGCATGAAAAACTTCTCCACCTGAGTACAAGCCGGGGCATGACTCCCCTGCATCTTACGCCGTGCCCCACAGGCATTTTCCCGAAAAGCACGGAAAAGCCTTCAATCGGATCAACGAAATTCTACATAAGATACTGAAATAAATGAATATCTATGGACCCGCTCCAGCAGGACCGCGGTGGGGTATAGAAAAAAATAGTTCATATTCAACCTGGCTACAACCAGCAGACAATAACCCTGCCTTCCCTTTCGCCCACAGTGGCTTGCCGTAACCCGCTACCCTAGGGCCAGATTGCCTCCAGGCGGTTTTGCAGAATGTCCACGACGCCATCGTGCTCACCCACCAGTGGGCTGATTCGAATCGCTAGCCCGGGATAATCCTCCCCCACGCGCTGGCAGATCTGAGGAATATCGCCCTTTGAACCGGCATGCCGGCCAGGTGCGAAAAACAACATGGAAAGATGAATGGCCTGGTGTGGGTCTTCCTCTGCCAGCACGCGCAAGTGCTGCTCCAGCAATGGGCCATTGAAATCATATTCCGCACCATCGCGACGTTCCATCACGGCTTCGCTGATCTGCACTCCGGCGGGAAGGCAATCCATCATGGTACGTGCCAGATACTGGCGTACCGCCGTTACCTCGGGAATGGGCGAACCATGGTCCACCAGCACTACGTGTTGCAAGGTATTTCCATCCAGCGCAGCACCCCGTTGCAGATTATCACAGAGTAATTGGGCCAGGCGGGGTTCACCTGCAGGCAAGGGACACAGGGGCTGCGCCAATGTCCATGTAAAGGTACCCAGTGTTTGTTGCAGGTCATGCATGGTATCAGGGACAAACGCCTGGAGCGCGCGGCTGGCGCCGAAAAACAGGGGCACCAGGCGAAAATCCCGCACGCCACGCTGCCACTCGCTGCGCACGAAGGGCTCCAGGGTGAGGGCTGCCTTGCCGCCCAGATCCTCCACTGGAATTCGGTCCGCATGCTGCAATGAAACAGCATGAACCGTGATTCCCAAACGGTTACCGAGATGTTGAGCCAGCCGGCGTAACTGCAGGTAGGACGTCGCCCGGCGGGAACCGTTATCCACCAGCATCACCACCGGCGCAGGCAATTGCAGATTTCCCATAGGAAAGGCTCTCTTTAGCAGGCAAAGCCCAAGTATACCCAGAACCGGTGAATTGCACGGCAATGGCACAGCAACCGAGATGAAATAGCTGAATACTTCATCGTCAGGTGATCAATCCACACCGGGCATTCAGGAAAAAATTCGGCGCCAGGCCACCCTGACAAAAACAGGTTAATCGCATTAAATCACACTGTTTCAGAATACATCAGGATAGTCTTGGCGCATTCGGTCCAGTGCACCATTGGCAATGGCTTGCTGTGCTTCACTCACTGCATCGCCGAGCTTATCGATCAACTCCTGGATGTGAACCAGGGATTCCTTATCAGGGTCCACCCTTTCCAGTGCCCTGCCAAGAGCGGATACACGGAGCAAACCGATATTTCCACTACCGCCCTTTATGCGGTGTGACAAGCGCCGAATACCGGCAATATCTTCCACCGCACACAGCTTGCTCAATTCCTGGAGATCCTGCGGTATCAGGCTGAAAAATTCTTCATAAAGCGGCAGCAAGCCATCTCCCAGGGCAGCCGTCAGAGCGCGTACGGTTTCCGCATCAAGAAGCTCCGATGCAACATGCGCGCTAGCCGGACTTTCTTTTATGGCGCTAATCTGTGATGCACCTATCCATTTTTCAATGATCTGACGCAAGGCATCCGGTTTCAGAGGTTTACTGATATAATCATTCATGCCGGCGTTGATACATCGTGCTTCATCACCTTTCATGGCATTGGCGGTCATGGCAATGATTGGCAGCTGATTACCCTGACTTCTCAGCTTCATGGTAGCTTCATAGCCATCCATTTCCGGCATCTGACAATCCATTAATATCAGCGAATACTCATTTTCTTTTGCATTCTGCAATGCAATCCTGCCATTTTCCGCAATTTCCACCTGATAACCGAATTGCTGCAGCAAGCCTTTTGCGACCTTCTGGTTGACCGGGTGATCTTCAACCACCAAAAGTTTCGCCATGCGCGTGTCAGGCTCTTCAATTCCCATCTGCGGGTATTCATCGTCCATTGGCGCACTACTGAAAAGGGACAACAAGGTATTGTAGAGCGTGGATTGGCGTATTGGTTTATTCAGACAGGCATCAATATCACCTACGCCACGACAGCCATTGAAGGTGACCGAAGTAAGCATGATCATACGCAGCTTTTTGGGCTTGATTTCCTTGTGTATCCTGCTGGCAAGTTGCTGTCCGGAGAGTCTTGGCATCATCATATCGAGCAGCAGTACATCAAAATGCTGATGCTCTGATTTGAGACGTTTTAATGCGCGCTCAGGATCCACCTCACTGACGCAATTAACGCCCCAGGCCTGCAAGCTATATTCCAGTATTCGGCAGTTGACAGGATTATCATCCACAATCAATGCATTCAAGCCATACAAGGTACTGACATCCATCAGTTGTGGAGCGGGATTTACCGGCTTATTGAGACAGATCTGAAACCAGAAGGTACTGCCCTTGCCCGGGCTGGATTCCACGCCAATGGAACCCCCCATCAGCTCACAGAGGTGCCTGGAGATGGCCAGTCCAAGGCCGGTGCCACCGTATCTGCGCGTGGTTGAACCATCCGCCTGGGAAAAGATGTCGAATATGTGCTTTTGTGAATCTTCACTAATGCCGATACCGGTATCCCGCACCAAGAAGCGAATCCATAGCTCTTCATTCCTTACCTGCTCCAGTGAAGCGGTAACCACGACTTCACCCTGCTCGGTGAATTTAATGGCATTGGCTACCAGATTGGTAAGAATCTGCCGTAAGCGGGTAGGATCACCATTCACCCATGCGGGAACGTCCGGCGGAAGAATAGCGGCTATCTCCAAGCCCTTGCTGTGTGCCGGCTGTGCCAGCAAGCCGACGACTGATTCGAGCTTTTCACGTAAATCGAAATCAGTATGCTCTAATTCCAGTTTGCCTGCCTCGATCTTGGAAAGATCAAGTATATCGTTGAGAAGATGCAAAAGCATTTCACCTGAACTATACGCGGTTGCGACAAGATCCAGCTGATGAGTGGAAAGGGTTGTACCACGCAGCACGTCCAGCATACCCAATACACCATTCATAGGTGTACGGATTTCGTGACTCATATTGGCAAGAAAATCAGACTTCATTCTGGAAGCATCTTTCGCCTGAGAGAGTGCCGCATCCAATGCGATATTTTTCTCCTCCAACTCCTGCGTTCGCATTTCTACTCTCTCTTCCAGCTGAAGATTCATCAATTGCAGATTATCTTCGGCTTTGTGACGGCGACAGGCTTCGACAGCGCGTGCAACGAGATCACTCACACTGGATGCAAACACAATATCATCCTGCTGCCAGGAATGCTTTTCAGACCATATTTCGAAAAACACAAAACCAATCAATTCGTCTCCGGATCGAATACTCGCGCAAAGCAGCGAACACAAGCCATTGGCAGTAAAATATTTCGGAATCGATGCATGGTTACCACTGCGATCATCCACATTATTCATAGCTGAAACCGGATTACTTCTAATGCTGTCGAAAAACTCCGGGTGATCTTTTTCCGGCAAGAATTCCCCATAATCGTGCAGTGCTTTTTCAGCATCAAACTGATCCATGGAGACAATGCCTGCTGCCGGCTCATCATAGAACCACACACCAACTCGATCAGAATCGGTAATCTTTGCACATCGCTCGGATACGGCTACCATGGCATTTCGTAATTCTTCGGTTTTTCTACAATCTATTTTCCCGAACTCCATCAATGCATGCTGCTGCTCTATCTGAAGATCAATACGTTTTTTTTGCTCCAATTCAGCCGCTTTACGCTCACTGACATCGGTAAGTGATCCGGATAAAAACAAGACCCCAGAAGAATCATCCGTCTCGGCCAAACCTCTCGCTCTACACCATAGCCACCCACCCTGCTTATTCCTTAATCGATGCTCAATATCGATGGCTTGCGCTTCACCATTTCTATGTGAATCGATTGCATTGACCACATTTTGCCGGTCATCAGCATGTACCAGATTCAACCAGCATGTGAGATCACCAGGGAGTTCTCCACGGCTGTAGCCGAGTATATCGAGCCAGCGGGGCGAGCAATAGAATTCACCGCTGACGGTATTCAACTCCCAGATACCATCATTGCTTCCATTGCTTGTGCGCTGAAAACGGTTTTTCTCCCTCTCTACCTGGTATTGTGCATCGGAAAGCCTTTTCACGAGATACAAGCCGACCAAACCTCCAGATAGCACCGATACCACAACAAATATCAACAGAAATACGCTATAAAAATAGCTGTAACGAGCTGAAATCTCACGTTGCGATACCAGGCTTTTTTGTTCCAGCACGGCAGATATTTCACCCAGGGTATGGAACACCTTCCTCTGACGCGGTATGGAATTTTCCGTAAGGAGTTTTTGTGCCAGCAAAAGATCATCGCGCAGTAATGCGGAAAGCAATTGCTCGTGGGCTTCAAAGGCATTTTCTACCGCCTCATTCTGCTTCAAGATGATTTCCTGCTCCTGGGGAGAAAGACCTAGCTGCAGAAATTGATCCCTTGCAGCAGCAAATTCCGCCCCCAGTTGCAAGAAGCGCATATACTGCTCATCCCGCGCAAAGGGATCCTCCAGGTTGACCATGAGGGTCAAGGTAATGGCACGTTCACGGGAAGTGGTTTGCATCGTGGTGATCAATTTCAATTTTTCGGAGATCTGGTCATTCTCATACACTTCGAAGGCACGAAGATCCTGCAACCAGTGATATCCATAGAAACCCAGGAGAAAGTGGATTCCCATAATCAGCAAGAGACTCGCCAATACCAGATACAGTGTCTGGCGGGCCGATCTGATTCTCAGAAAAACCCCCATTCTCTGATTACTCTCTTAGCTATGGAACGTATAACTTCCGAGGAATTGCTCTAGATGCTGAGCACTCATAGGTTCTGCAATAAGATAACCCTGCACATCATCACAGCCGAGGGTACGCAGATAGGCATATTGCGCATCGGTCTCCACACCTTCCGCAATGACCGCCAGCCCCAGACTATGAGCCATGGCGATGATGGCCCTTGCGATTTCACCCCGCTCACCGCGCTCATTGATATCCTTGACGAAGGTACGGTCGATCTTCAACGCGGAAACGGGCAATCTGTGCAGGTAGCTTAAGGAACAGAACCCCGTTCCGAAATCATCGATGGATGACTGTACCCCAATTTCTTTCAGGCAATTCAGGGTTTTAACTGTAACGTCAAAATCATACAGTGCGATGCTTTCAGTGATTTCAAGCTCAAGGTTATAGGGTGTGATTTCATAGTGCTGTAGTGCGTCTTTGATTTGCTCCACCACTGCCCCGTGCCGAAACTGTTTTGCGGAAAAATTCACGCCCATGCGAAAATCCCCGTACCCCATTCCCCGCAGGCGCTCCAATTCTTTACAGGCTTCATTCAGGACCCACTGACCTATATCGATGATCAGCCCGGTTTCTTCCGCTAATGGTATGAAATCAACAGGTGAAACATTGCCATATTCCGTATTTCGCCAGCGCAATAAGGCTTCTGCACCCACTATTTTCTGATTTCTGAAGTCAAGCTGTGGCTGAAAGTGCAATTCCAGCTCCTTATGTTCGAGGGCTTTGCGCAGGGCATTGACGAGCAACAAGCGCATATTGGCGTGGACATTCATTTCCGCTTCGAAATAACGGCATTGGTTCCCGCCGTTTTCCTTGGCTCGATGCATTGCAGTGGTTGCTGACTTCATTACCACTTCCGCAGTTCCGCCATTGGCCTCTCTTACCATGATGCCTATACTCAGCGTGGCAAACATTTCATGCTGACCATATACGTGGGCTTCTTCCGATAGCGCGAGTATCCCCTTAACCAGCTCATCAACTGCTGATTCCGAGGGAATTTCTTCCAATAATAGGCCAAATACATCACCTTCGGTTCGCCCCAGGGTGTAGCCGGCTCCACAAAATTTGGATAACTTGCGGGCGATGGATTTCAATAATTCATCCCCCATTTCATGTCCCAGGCTTTCATTGATGATTTTCAGCCTGTCCACGCCGATAACAACCACTGCAAGGGGCCAGTGCACCTTATCGGCGAGCAATACCGCATGAGTGAGACGATCGAGAAACAGCCTGCGATTGGGAAGAGAAGTCAATTCATCATAGAATGCCTGATATTGAATTTTTTCTTCTGCCCGCTTGCGCTCGGATATATCCTGCAGGGTTCCTACCAACCTGGCAGGATGACCGGTATCCTGTAATTGCAGTTGTGCCTGATGATGAACGACAATTTCCCTGCCATCAGCGGTACGCATCATATGATCGATACCATAACTCAACGAACGGGAAATACACTGCTGCATCTTATCTTCCACAATGCGCCTGTCCACTCTACTCACATAGGAAAGGAAATCGTTCAAGCTGGTCGGGGGTTCAAGGGAATCCACACCCAGTAGATTCTGCACTTCATCAGAACAAACGAACACATCGTCATCCGGTAGATATTCCCAGTAGCCCAGCCTGGCAACCCGTTGCGCATAGGCAAGCTGTGTGCGCTTACTGATCAGTTCGAGGGTCATGCTTCGGGCCCGTAAACCATAACGAACCCGTTGCACCAGCAATGTCCAGTTGAGGGGTTTATTGATGAAATCCGTTGCACCCGCATCAAATGCCAGGTCTACTGATTCTGGTGCATCAAGCCCGGTGAGCATGATAATGGGAAGAACCGTGTCATTCGCCAATTGACGCAATTGCCGGCAGGTTTCATAACCATCCATGACTGGCATCACCACATCCAGTAATACCAGATCGATTTTATCTTTTCCGAAACACTGTATTGCCTCCTTACCACTGGCGGCTTCCCGGATGCCATAGCCGGATTTTTCCAATACCTTGGTGATGGTATGCCTGGACACGGAATCATCATCCACCACCAGGATCAATGCAGCCACCTCAGCGCCCGTACCGGCCTCCTTGTGTTTAGTACGTGTGATCACTTCATTCACCGCTACAGGCCTCCATAGACTACCTGCAGGATACTGACTGGACAGCATATTTGGGCGGGCACATAGCCGAAGGTATGATCAAATGAGGTGAGCGTCATGTACTGACTATCCAAATAGGGTTTGGCCATTTCATCCTGCACCTGTCATCGTGATCAACAGGTTCCCCCACGGCTTTCCCTAGCTGCAGCTGGAACAAATGCATAGAACGGTATCTCTACCCGTTTTTGAAACCATACTGCATAGATCGATTTCCCATTCCCATTGCCCACCTGGTGCGCAGCCAGGTCCGGGTTACCGTGTGCGTCAACTAAACTATAGTAAATTTTTCTTTACCAAGCTGAAGTTTACATTTCAGACGCCATTACCTGATGACGCATGGGTCATCAGGAATAAACTATTGCCGTATATTCTATTATTCTAATTTTCCGTGTAGCACACTATAGAGAAATCATCCATCTGGCTTCACGCCATTCTGTTATTTACTAGCTGGACGAAAGCTTTTCACTACCTGTGGGTGAGTATCAATATATGCCCCACCAATGAGGTCTACACAATAAGGTATGGCCGCAAACACCGCATCCAGGCATTCGGCAATGGCCGCGGGTTTGCCGGGCAGATTCAGGATCAGGCAAGCCCCTCTTGTACCCGCCATCTGTCGCGAAAGAATCGCCGTGGGTACATAACGCAGTGATACGGCTCGCATTTGCTCTCCAAAGCCATCGAGCACCTTGTCACATACCGCCCGCGTGGCTTCTGGAGTGATATCCCGTGCAGCGGGACCGGTACCGCCGGTGGTTACGATCAGACTACAGCCTTCCCGGTCGCAGAGTTCCCGCAACAGATTTTCCAATGCCGCTTGTTCGTCGGCAATCAATCTCGGCAGCGCTTCCCAGGGGGTGGCAATGGCCTTTTCCAGCCATTGCCCAATGGCGGGACCACCCAGATCCTGATATTCACCGCGTGAAGCACGGTCTGACACGGTAACGATACCGATACGTGCGGGTTTTTTATTCACTGGAAACTACCTCTGGAATGAGAAATTGAATGAGTTCGTAACTTGCAATGCAGATAACAGGATCACCACAAAACCGATGAGTCAATGCTCGCCGATCAGTTCGGCAACCCGGTGTATCAGATCCGCAGGCAATACCGGTTTCTGAAAATATTCAGCCACCTGTAATGTCTTCGCACTGTCGGCATCCACTTCATCGCTGTAACCCGTGCATAAAATCACCGGTAATTCAGGTCGTATATCGAGTATTTCCTGCGCCAGCCTGGCTCCTGTCATTTCCGGCATAGTCTGATCCGTAATCACCAGATCCACATCGTCAGGAGCCCGCTTGAAATATCCGAGTGCTTCACGTGCATCGGTAATACCCGTCACCCGATAACCTTGCCCTTCCAGTAGTTCCGCATAGTAATTCACCAAATGGGCTTCATCATCCACCACCAGTACATGACCATGACCACGAGGCATCACCGCACTGCTATATTGTTGCGGCGTTTCCTCCACGGCAGTGGATTTCAGACTGGGTAACAATAAGCTGAATACGGTGCCCTTACCCGGCAGGGTTTCCACCAGTACATGCCCCTGATGCTCGTGGAGAATACCATGCACCACAGAAAGCCCCATGCCAGTGCCACTGCCTACGGCCTTGGTGGTGAAAAACGGTTCAAATATGCGTGACAGGGTATCTTCATCGATTCCGGTTCCTGTATCTTCCACGTCCAGGCGCACAAAATCACCTTCCAGCTTATGGTGACAGGAAGAACACACCGCCTGCACATCGTGCTCCACTCTCAGGCGGATGGTGAGCTTACCATGTCCCTCCATGGCATCCCTGGCATTGATACACAGATTCATCACCATCTGATGCAGGCGTACCGGATCAATGCGCACCAGCACAATTTTTTCGGCGAATTCGGTGTGGAATTCCACCGTTGCGGGCATCGCCGAACGCAACATATTGATGACTTCCTTGACCACAGGAACCACTCTCACAATCTGTTCGGAGGTACCACTGCTGCGGCTGTACGCCAGCATCTGTGCGATAAGGTCGCGTGCGCGAATGGCCGCACTGTAAACCTGATTCAGGTATTCCCCCAACTTGGCGTCACTGGTGGAAGCGAAGCGTTCCAGGGCAAGATCGGTGTACCCGATAATGGCACCAAGAATATTATTGAAATCATGTGCGATACCACCCGTCAATTGTCCCAGTGCCTCCATTTTATGGGCTTGCTGTAACTGACGCTGCAGATCCTCCCGCTCCTGAATGGCGCGGGTACGTTCGGTAATATCCTGCTGAATACTGATGAAGTGTGATATCTGGCCATCTTCACTGCGTACCGAGGTAATGGATTGCTCTTCCACATACTCACTGCCATCTTTACGACGGTTTACCAATTCACCATGCCAGTTCTTCCCGGAAAGAATCGTCTTCCAGAGATCCTCATAAAACTCGGCACTCTGCCTGCCGGATTTCAACAGGCTGACCGGCTTACCCACCGCTTCCCCCAGCCGGTAACCCGTAAGCTGGGTAAAGGCCTGGTTAACCCATTCAATAATGCCATGCCGGTCTGTGATTAAAATGCCATTGGCGGCGGAATCCAGGGCGGCGGCCTGCAGCTGTAATTGCTCTACATCACGACGCCGTTCGCGCCGCAGCTGTGCCTCACGCAATTCACGCTGAACCACGGGGCCAAGACGGGAAAGGTTTTGCTTGACCACAAAATCATGGGCTCCGGCAAGCATCATTTCCACTGCTTTTTCCTCTCCCACTGCTCCGGAAACCACAATGAAGGGACGATCAAGACCGGAAGCCTGCATGATTTCCAGGGCGCGATGAGCATCGAAGTCGGGCATATTGAAATCAGATATCACTACGTCCCAGTGACGCTTATGAAGCTGCCCCAGTAATTCGCTTTCCCGCTCCACGCGCACCCAGTCCACACTATAGCCACTGCGCTCCAGTGCATGCACCAGAAGGAAGGCATCGTCTTCGGAGTCATCGATAATCAGAATGTGCAGTGCGTCGTGTGTTGCCATGGTATTTTTATAGTGAGGTGGTAAATGGACCCCAGAGGGTTTCCCATTCAATGCCACAAAGACCACAGACTACCACTGAAGCCTATTCCGGTGATAGTCATGGATTCAGGCATAATCACGCAACTGCACCGCTTGCCGTTTCGCTCCCCAATTTCCGGGTTTCGCCGCAAAGACACCAGGAAGCGGGGTTCCGCATTGAATACATTGACCCTGTGCATTCAGATTCCATTCCGACAACTGGTACCAGTCACGGCCGATGAGGCGTAAACCGCACTGGTGGCAGTACGTGCTACCTCCCTGGAAATCGTGCACATTTCCTGTATAGGCATAACGCACCCCCTGATCCATCGCCACCTGGCGTGCGCGTGTGAGGCTGGAGGCCGGTGTGGCCGGCACATCCCGCATCTTCCAATCCGGATGAAATGCGGTGAAATGCATGGGCACATCCGGTCCCAATTGGTCCACCACCCAGCGGGTCATGCGTTCCAGTTCCTGGGTGGAATCGTTTTCTCCGGGAATCAACAACGTGGTCAATTCAAACCACACGCTGGTTTCCTGTTTCAGATAGATCAGGGTATCCAGTACCGGCTGCAGATGCCCACCGGTGATCTTCCAGTAAAAGCGCTCCGTGAAGGCTTTCAAATCCACATTGGCCGCATCCATGTGTGCAAAAAATTCACGTCTTGGTAGTGGATTGATATACCCGGCAGTCACCGCGATGGAGGCAATGCCTGCGCGATGGCAGGCATCTGCCACTGCATCGGCATACTCCATGAAGATCACCGGATCGTTGTAGGTATAGGCAACGGATTGGCAACCCAGCTCGGCGGCGGCCTGCGCCAGGGTGGCGGGTTCCGCACTGTCGGCAAGGCTATCCATTTCACGGGACTTACTGATATCCCAGTTCTGACAGAATTTACAGGCAAGATTGCATCCAGCGGTACCAAAGGAAAGCACCGGGGTGCCGGGATAGAAGTGATTCAGGGGTTTTTTTTCAATGGGATCCACACAGAACCCACTGGAGCGGCCAAAGCTGGTCATCACCACCCTGCCCGCCTGATTGGCGCGCACAAAGCACAGACCCTGCTGCCCCTCACGCAGCTTGCACTGCCGCGGACACAGGTCACACTCCACACGTCCATCGGGCAATGCGTGCCAATACCGGGTTTCCACTACTGTTTGCATGATCCCTATCCCGCCGACCCGCTGTAACAATCATAATACCCCCATTGAGCACATTCCACGCCTTGAATTTTTTCCTCCATGGGCATACAAGAAAGGGTATGGATCAAAGACCGGGAGCGCACATGATGATGATCCGTCCCGCGGCCGTTGCCCACCAGTTCTACCCGGGTGATGCGCGCAATTTACAGAAAACCATACGGGATTTTCTGGCCGATGCGGTAGGGGAAAGCCATCACCCCAAGGCGCTTATCGTCCCCCATGCCGGCTATGTCTATTCCGGGGCGGTTGCCGCCAGTGCCTACCGCGGCATTCAACCTTTTGCCCATCTCATCAGGCGGGTGGTACTCCTGGGGCCTTCACATCGAGTGCCCTTTCGGGGCATTGCCCTGAGCAGTGCCGATTTTTTTGCCTCTCCGCTGGGGCAGGTTCCCGTGGATCACGACGTTATTCCGGGATTGCTGGCACTACCGGGCGTACAGCTGCTGGATGCTGCCCACAGCCAGGAGCACAGCCTCGAGGTGCAGTTGCCTTTTTTACAGGAAATCATTCCGCAGTTTTCCCTGGTGCCACTGGTGGCCGGCGATTGCGCCGCTGAAACGGTGGCCGCAGTATTGGAATACCTGTGGGGCGGCGATGAAACCCTGATCATTGTCAGTTCCGACTTGAGCCATTACCACGATTACGAAACCGCGCGCCAAATGGATCAGCATACCTCATTGAATCCCTGGCACCGGAAAAAATCCATGTTGACCATGCCTGCGGGCGGGTACCGCTCAATGGCCTGCTACTGGCGGCACGCCATCATCATCTGCAGGCGCGCACCCTGGATTTGCGAAACTCCGGGGATACCGCCGGCTCCAGAGATCAGGTGGTGGGCTATGGTGCGTTTGTGCTGGAACCCCGATGCTAAGCCAGGCTCACCGGCAACAATTGCTGCACATTGCCAGCCATGCCATTTTACAGGGCTTGGAATTGCCTTCGGAACCATTGCGTTCCCGACACCTCAGCGCCCCCTTGGAGGCACCGGGAGCGAGCTTTGTAAGCCTGCATTTAAATGGCCAGTTACGCGGCTGCATCGGTACGCTGGAAGCCCATCAAAGCCTGGCGCAGGACGTGGCCGACAATGCCTGCCAGGCCGCGTTTCATGATCCACGCTTTGCCCCCTTGCGACAACCGGAGTTGACAGAGCTGACGCTGGATATTGCGATCCTTGGCAAGCCG
>CBDUNQ010000004.1:0-16586 GCA_965368625.1 uncultured Gammaproteobacteria bacterium | reverse complement strand
ATGGATCTGCAGCAGCAAAATCAGTTGCTGGAACAGGTGTCTGGCCTGATGACCGGAACCGCTGCCGCGGCATTGGTATTCGGTCTGTTGCTGAGTTTATGGCTGGCCCGGGCCTGGCAGGCCCAGTTGTATAACCCTGGAGGCTTCCGCGATGAATTTCATCAGCTTGCACTTCCGGGGTCCATGAGCCTGCTGACTCTGGCCTGTCTGCTCAGCCCGAGTGTGTTATCCGGCCTGTGGGCGGAGTTGGGTCTGCAGCTTGGTATCGTATTGTTGGTGCCCTTTGTGTTTGTGGGCTTGGCCGTGGTACACGGCAGTGCTGCCAAGCGGGGTCTTGCCTGGTATTGGCTGATGGCGGTATATCTGCTGATACTGGTGCTGCCCCAGGCCATGGTGTTGCTGGTGGTCATGGGAATACTGGATGGCTGGTTCCATTTCCGTGCACGGGTTGCGGGAAGTGGGGCGGGTTGAGATAGATATGCATGCCGGATCCATTCCGGTGAACAAAACACCGGCGCTGGCCGGTCATGGGGTAAGAAAGATGGACGTGATTCTGTTGAAAAAGGTGGACAATCTGGGCGGCCTGGGTGATCGGGTGAAAGTGAAGCCCGGTTATGGCCGTAATTTCCTGATTCCCTCCGGCCGCGCTACGGCTGCGACGGAAGAAAATATCAAGGCCTTTGAGGCACGGCGTGCCGAGCTGGAAAAAGCGGCTGCAGATGCGCTGGCCGCTGCCCAGGCGCGTGCTGAAAAGCTGGAAGGCATGACCATTACTATCGCATCCAAGGCCGGCGATGAAGGCAAGCTGTTCGGTTCGGTGGGTAATAGCGATGTTGCCGATGCCATCACCGCTGCCGGTGTTGTCGTTGAACGTAGCGAAGTGCGAATGCCTGATGGCGCCTTCCGCATGGTGGGTGAATACGAAGTGCAGGTGCATCTGCACAGCGATGTGAATGCCACTGTAAACATTGTTGTTGCAGCAGAATAAGTCACGCTCGGCACCGCTTCTGCGATGCAGGGCGGTGCCGCTCTTCTTCTGGTAGTGCCGAAGGCGGAGTTACATGCGTTATCGCCTGTATATTCCTGAGAATGGTTTCTTTCATGCGACCAGTGCCTTGCCGTGTACTGTGTGAGAGTCATGCCAGGGAATTGGTTCAAGCCGCTGATGGCATTACTGTATAAGAGATTGCTGAGTTACCCGGACAGGGTGATTCAGAGATAATCGCACCGGAATCATTTGTCTTTTCGTCCTTGGTCTGAGGCTATTTCCTTTCAAAAAAAACTTCTCCTTGAAATTCATTCCCATGAATTACCTTAATGGCTCAAACCCTGTATTTTCTCAGAGTCAAGTCTTGATCGTAAGGGGATGGGCTTAGTATCCTCTTTGCATCGCTTCCGGGGGTCTGGCAGGGATTGCATGAAATTGGTCCCCACCGGCACAGGTAGAAAAATATTGCTGTGGCTTTGCTGTAAGTCACATCTCGGGGGATGTTTATGCAGGAATCATTGCAGGCCGCAGCGGCGCTTGATCTGAATACCGAAGCCTTGAAGGTGCCACCTCACTCCATTCAGGCGGAACAATCGGTACTTGGCGGGCTGATGCTGGAAAACGGCGCCTGGGATGAAGTGGCAGACCGAGTCAGCGAACAGGATTTTTATCGCCGTGACCATCGCCTGATCTATCAGGCCATTCGTACCCTGGTGGATCACGGCAATCCATTCGATGTAGTGACCCTGTCGGAGTGGCTCAGCAAGCAGGATTCCCTGGAAGATGTGGGCGGGCTTGCTTATCTGGGCATGTTGGCAAAAAACACGCCCAGTGCCGCCAATATTCGTGCCTATGGCGATATTGTCCGGGAATATTCAGTATTGCGCCAACTCATTGCCGTGGGCACGGGAATCGCCAATGCCGGTTATTTTCCGGAAGGGCGTGATGCCAAGGAACTGCTGGACTATGCCGAGCAGCAAGTTTTTCAGATTGCCGAACAGGGCAGCCGCGGCAATAGCGGTTTTGTCAGCATCAAGGACCTGCTCACCGGTGCGGTGGACAAGATCGATGAAATGTTTCATCGCGACAACCCCATTACCGGGGTGCCAACCGGCTTTGCCGATTTTGATGAGATGACTGCAGGCCTGCAGTCTTCCGACCTGGTGATTGTTGCCGGCCGGCCCTCTATGGGTAAAACCACCTTCGCCATGAATATTGCCGAGAATGCGGCGATACGGGAAAAGGTGCCCACGGCCGTATTCAGTATGGAAATGCCGGGTGAGCAGCTTGCCATGCGTCTGATGTCTTCCCTGGGGCACATTGACCAGCATCGGGTGCGAACCGGCAAGCTGGAAGACGATGATTGGCCGCGGCTCACTTCCGCCGTCAGCATACTGGCAGAAGCCCCCCTGTACATTGATGACACCCCGGCACTGAACCCTACTGAGTTGCGGGCACGGGCGCGTCGTTTGAAGCGTGAGCATGGCCTTGGATTGATCGTCATCGATTACCTGCAGCTGATGCAGGGCAGCCGGGGTGGCGGTGAAAACCGTACCAATGAAATCTCCGAGATTTCCCGCGGTTTGAAAGCCCTGGCCAAGGAACTC
Source organism: uncultured Gammaproteobacteria bacterium (assembly GCA_965368625.1). GTDB lineage: Bacteria > Pseudomonadota > Gammaproteobacteria > DSM-19610 > DSM-19610 > JAIVHA01. Next base: position 13,991 of record CBDUNQ010000004.1, on the reverse strand, counting down.
AATGTGCCTGTAATCGCCTTGTCGCAGTTGAACCGCAGTCTGGAGCAGCGCCCCAACAAACGTCCGATCATGTCCGACCTGCGTGAATCCGGCGCGATTGAACAGGATGCCGACGTGATTGTGTTCATCTATCGTGATGAAGTCTATAATCCGGAAAGTCAGGATAAGGGCACGGCGGAAATCATTATCGGCAAACAGCGTAATGGTCCCATTGGATCCGTGCGTCTCACCTTTCTGGGTCAGTACACCCGCTTCGAAAACTTCATGGCAGATCGTTACAGCGACGAAGGCTATCTATGACGCGACCCGTACGGGCGCGAATATCCAGTGTTGCACTGCAGCATAATCTGCAGCAAGCCCGAAACGCAGCCCCGCACAGCAAAATCATGGCGGTGATCAAAGCCAATGGCTATGGTCATGGGCTGTTGCCCGTGGCCCGGGCGCTGGAGCGTGCGGATGCCTATGCGGTAGCGCGTATGGAAGAAGCCCTGGCATTGCGTGAAGCGGGTATCAGTAAGCCCATCGTTTTGCTGGAAGGCTTTATGGATACCCAGGAGCTGATGCAGGTGCAGCAATACGACCTGGAGATAAGCCTCCATTGTGAAGAACAGCTGACCATGCTGGAGGCGGCAAGCCTGAATAAGCCCCTGCGTGTCTGGTTGAAAATTGATACCGGCATGCACCGCCTCGGTTTTCCGGAAGCCAGCGTACCCAGGGTGCGTCAGCGGCTGGCGCAACTGAAGAGCATAGAGCAGCCCATTGCCTATCTTTCTCATCTGGCCTGTGCCGATGAACGCGACTCCGAGTACACTCTGCAGCAGACACAGCGATTTGAACAAACCCTGCAGGGGCTTGATGGCTGCCGATCACTGGCCAACTCGGCCGGGCTGCTTGCCTGGCCACAGACCCAGTATGACTGGGTTCGTCCCGGCATCATGATGTATGGCGTTTCCCCTTTTCCGGAAACCACAGCCGACTGTCTCGGTCTGCAACCGGTAATGACCCTGCAAAGTCGCATCATAGCCATAAATTCACTGCAACGGGGCGATGCCATCGGTTACGGTGGAAGTTGGGTCTGTCCCGAGAATATGCGTGTTGGGGTTGTAGCGGTGGGTTATGGAGATGGCTACCCGCGTCATGCCGGCATGGGCACCCCGGTGCTTGTCAATGGTCACAGGGCGCCCCTGGTGGGCAGGGTTTCCATGGATATGATCATGATTGATTTGCGTGGACTGGATCATGTCAGGGTGGGTGATCCGGTAACCCTTTGGGGTGAGGGTTTGCCAGTGGAAGAGGTGGCTGCGGCCGCTACCACTATCGGCTATGAATTATTGACGGCGGTAACGGCTCGGGTGGATATGATTTATTCATAAGCACTTTGGTAAGCGGGTCATAAGCCAGCATGGTTACTTATGTGCAAAAACCCTTGGTGGGTTATATGGCTGCAGTAAAATGACAGCCATTGGTCCGATGTAGGTGTTTCTGGAGGGGCGGGGAATATCATCCGGAAATTGCGCTAGGCTTTCTTCTAGTGTTGTGAAAAAGGCTGCATTTCTAACAAAGCCTGTGCGGATGACTTCGGGGGATTGTTTTCGCTTTCCTGGTTCATGGTTACTGGATTAGCCAGTGGCCGATAAGGGTGCGGTCAGGGATTTCACAGCGTCAAGCGGGTATCCTGTCAGTGCGCCTTTTCAGTATAGTAGCTACTCTGTCCGTTTGCGGATTTCACCGGTGGCCACTGTAGGCAAAATCGGTTACGAAGTGGTAAAAATTACTACGGCACCTGTGGTGCTTACGCGTCTGTATACCGGCAGGAACACTCAAGCAAAGGAGTCGAAGTGGCCAAGGCGAAAACCCTTTATACCTGTGGCGATTGCGGTGGGCAGTCTCCCAAGTGGAGTGGGCAGTGCAGTGACTGTGGCGCCTGGAATACACTGGTGGAGACGGCAGTGGTTCCAACAGTAGCCAAGACGGCGAGATTCGCCAGTTATTCCGGTGAACAGGCGGGGCAGGTGCAGGTGCTGTCAGAAGTCACGCCAGGTCGGGAAAGCCGAACTCCCGTTGGCTTTGCCGAGCTTGACCGTGTACTGGGCGGCGGCCTGGTAGCGGGTTCTGTGGTGCTTATCGGCGGTGATCCCGGTATTGGCAAGTCCACGCTGCTGTTGCAGGCCGTGGTGGGGCTCGCCAGTATGCTTTCCACACTCTATGTCACGGGGGAAGAATCGCCGGAGCAGGTTTCCCTGCGGGCGCAGCGTCTGGGCTTGGCAGGGGAGGGAGTACGCCTGTTGGCGGAAACCTCCGTGGAACGCATGCTCGAGGTGGCGCACCGGGAACGGCCGCAGGTGATGGTCGTGGATTCCATTCAAACGGCTTTTACCGAAGTGCTGCAATCGGCGCCCGGGTCTGTGTCCCAGGTGCGGGAAGCGGCGGCCCAATTGGTGCGCTTTGCCAAGCAGACCGGGACATCGCTTTTTCTCGTGGGCCATGTAACGAAAGAGGGCACGCTGGCAGGGCCACGGGTGCTGGAACATATGGTGGATACCGTGCTGTATTTTGAAGGGGATGCAGCCGGGCGTTACCGGGTGGTGCGCGCTATCAAGAACCGTTTCGGTGCCGTCAATGAACTGGGTGTGTTTGCCATGACCGACCGTGGTTTGAAGGAAGTAAGCAACCCTTCGGCCATATTTCTTTCGCGGCATGAAGAGCCGGTACCGGGCAGCGTGATTATGGTTACCGTTGAAGGTACACGACCCATGTTGGTGGAAGTACAGGCGCTGGTGGATGAAAGCCAGTTGGCCAATCCGCGGCGTGTGACGCTGGGCCTGGATCATAACCGACTCTCCATGCTACTGGCAGTGCAACACCGCCATGGCGGTATCGCCATGGGTGATCAGGATGTCTTTGTGAACCTGGTGGGCGGGGTGCGGGTCAATGAAACCGCTGTGGACCTGGCCGTATTACTGGCAGTGCTATCCAGTTTTCGTAACAAACCGTTACCTACAGACCTGGTGGTATTTGGCGAAGTGGGGCTGGCGGGAGAGATCCGGCCTGTGCCCAATGGCCAGGAGCGCTTGCGTGAAGCGGCCAAGCATGGCTTTAAGCGGGCGATTATCCCTGCCGCCAATGCACCCAAAAGTGGACGCATTGATGGCATGGAAGTGGTGCCGGCCCGTCGCCTGGCCGATGTCATGGATGTCTACTGAAATAGTCAATTCCCATGGGCCACAGCCCATGAGGAAACATTCACCTACCCATCGATCTTCTCCGGCTTTGCCACCGATTCCTGTTCCCATTTCAAGAAACTAGTTCATAGATTGGCTGTGTGAAAATGTACAGATCATGCCTGCACGCAGTGGAACAATGGATACTGCGCGAGGCATGGGATCACATGATTGCATTCAGTTCGATCCCGTTGCCCGCGTATGTGGAAAATCATCGGTGCAAAATTACGAAGCGAGGTGTCAGGGATGAAAAAATCAATGTTGCTGTTATTTTTAGGCTTGGCGAATGCCTGTATTGTGACGATTTCCCAGGCCCAGTCATTCCCCATGACGGCTGAGGCAAAAGAGGAAGTGCTGGTGCTGCGGCAACTACGCCACATGATGGATAATCTCGGCGATATGGGAATTGCGATGGGGGCTACCTGTCTGACCACGGCCAACCACAACCCGGAAGATTGTTGCACAGTCATCACTCCCGAAGAGGTATGGATGGAATGTCCCTGTGGCGGAGGTACCTGTGAAAATGAATTTCAATTACTGGGCAGGTAATGCAGGCATGGAAAAAAATTGTATTTCTGGTGCCGTGCTTCAGTGATACATCCCGGAGATTGAAGTGATTTTCAGGGACCCAGCGCAATGAATTCAAGGCTGAGGAAATCCCGGTATTTTTCCCAGCGAGCCAGGGAATCCTTATAGATGGGTTTCGTCACCTGGGCGTGGCTTGCGGTTTTCACAAAGCGTTTGTTGTTGTGGAACGCCATGCATTCCGGTTCCCAGGCCAGGTCGCAGAAATCCAGCATGGTCCGAATTTGAGGTTCCGGGTTTTGTATCAGGGACTCATAGGAGAGAGTCAACATGGGCAATGTGCAGTTGCTTTCCCAGTGCTTCATGAGATCCTGATACTGTAAATAATATTGCCGCAGGTGTTCCAGGTTGTTGGTGAACGGCAGGCGGGCATCAAAATCCTGAAAAAAACAGGATAGGCAGGTATCCCTGGGGTCACGCACGCAATGAATGATGCGCGCCTGTGGGAATAGTTGCTGAATAAAGCCAAGAAACTGGAAGTTCAAGGGCATTTTGTCTGTTACTGTCTGCGCCTTGTCGAAGTAAGGCGCTACCACTTCCATGTAGCTTTGTGCGGCTTGTTCCAGCCCCACCTGATTCAGGTTAGGTATGCATTCTGGAAATGGGGTCTGGTCACACGCGGTGGGTGATAGCTGTTGTGTCAATTGATTGATGATGCTGAGCTCGCCGGCACCAAATACCGCTGAATGGGTGTCGAGAATCTGTTCAGCCAGGGTGGTTCCGGAACGCGGCATACCAACGATAAAGACAAGATTCCTGTCGGAGGCTGTGGCACAGGGCAGGGACTCGCGCTTATCTGCACTATAAGTGTTCTTGATGCGCTGGAAAAACTCGGCGTTCTTGTTGATGTCAAAGTTATATTGTTTCAGGCGATTGGATTTTTCATGATGCTGAAAGGCTAAGGCATGGTCGCCGAGATTTTCATATAAGGTAGCGAGATTCTGATGCAGTTTGATAAGCCCAAGCGGTGCTACTGTACCGCTATCGATGAGCTTTTCGATAATGGCTATGGCTTCGTTTTCTTTGCGCAGTGCTTTGCAGATACTGGAAAAAACCAGTGCTACGCCGCTATCACTGCAGGGATCCGGAATGGCCGGCTGTAAAGTATCATAGGCCTTTTGATGCTCGCCTTTTCGATTGAGAATTCCCGCCAATGCAGAAGTGGCGGCCACCGATCCCGGTTCCAGCGCCAATGCACGATGTAATACTGTAGTTGCCTCTTCATTGCGATTGGCTTCCCCGTACATATGGCCGAGCATGCGCAGCGCCAATGGAAATTGTGGAAACAGGGACAAGGCCTTTTCCAGTAACTGGATTGCGGCATCCCTGCGCCCCAGCATGGACAATACCTGGCTGCATGCAGTGTAGGCAGTCTGTAATTGCGGGTTCAGACGTATGGATTCCTGAAAATGCTGCACTGCTTGTGGAAGCTTGCCCAAAGTCGCATAGGCCGTACCCAGATTGTAGTGGGCGCCGAAATTTTCCGGTTTATAGTGTAATGCCCGGGTATAGCAGGGCACAGCCTCTTGAATCTTGCCTTGTGCCTGTAGTACGGCACCCAGGCTGTCCAGTGCCTCGGAATAGTCGGGTTTGATCTGGATGGCCCGCTGATAGTACCAGAGGGTTTCCTTCAGTAAGCCCAGGCTTCTGTGTACAGCGCCTGCGTGATAATGGGCTTCGGCATCGTTTGGGTCGGATGTGCATATTTGCGTATACAGGGTTTTGGCTTGCTGCAACTTCCCCTGCATGGCAAGACTCATGGCCTGGCGTTTTCTTTCGAGATTTGTGGAACTGATTTGCATCTTATGTGGCTTCAGTAATTATTATCAATGGCCATACCGGCATGGATCGCTGCCGTTTTGAAAATTCAAGACCGTATCAGAACGAAAAACGCGGAAGTGCCGCTCATCAATGCACGGACTAGAGGATAAATGGTAACGCCATGAGCGTAAAAAATCACCCGTTCGGCAAGAGCCCGGTTTGCGTGATTACGGTTTACACAGAGTGAACAGGCAGGTACAGGGTCGAACGCTTTTCGGAATAGGATGTGGCAGGGCTAGGCATTCTACCCCAGCGCCGTCAATTCCCGCTCTACCAGACCAGGGTCACCCAGATTCAGTTCTACCAGACGCCGCAGATGAGTGATGCTGTCCACATCGATATCTTCACAGCGGAAACCGACCAGTGAATCGGAGGAATGGGCGACCTGAGTGTCCATGTGGATAGTGACATCATCGTTAAGGTGTACATCCAGCCGGTAGGATTGATCCGGTTTTGGCACAAAGCCCTCGGGTCGCTGCATGAGTGCACCATGCAGAGAGATATCCAGCAGCGTGGTTTCCCAGCGCTGATTGCCCTCGTGGAGTGTTGCCGGTACTTCAAAGTGCACCCGACTGAAATCCCGCTGTTCGCTGATCACCTGATCTCCATGATTGGCGTTGGATTCATGCTCATCTTCCGTGAGATAAAACTGCAGCTGGAGGCTGCCGATGCGGATACGGTCGCCGTTGCGCAGGGCATGGGTTTCCTCTCCCAGTGCCTGATCGTTCACTTCCGGTGTGGTATTGCCTTCCAGGTGGGAAAGAAAGTAGCCGGTTTCACGGCGTACGATGATGGCCACGGATACCTGGCTTTTTCCGATGCGGGTCATGGCCTTGTCAAGACGGATGGTGCGGCCCAGGTGGCTGCCGCTGAGAATCTGCAGCCAACCCACAGCGGGGTGGTGGGTAACCGGCTCCGCCTGCCCCACAAAGGTGGCACTGGCTTCAAAACTGAAAGAAAGCTGGTGTTTCCCAACATATATCACATCGCCGTCCTGTAGCTCATGGGATGCGGCGCTATGCTCATTCACCTTGATGGATTGATTTTCACCGAGGGCGGTGAGAATGTAATGGGCGCCTTTTTTGCGAATCAGCGCATGCTCCGGTTCTACCGCCAGGCTGTCGATTTCAATAGCGCAGCCCGGAGCCCGTCCGATCACCACCTCCTGGTCAGCCAGGGGGTAGCTTTTCAGCTTCTTTTCTTTAAAGGACAGCGTAAGTTTCGCCATCTTTCCGGGTTTCCCTAAGGTTATGGAACTGTGCCTGATTATAGGCGTAAGCTCCTGTGCTGCAACGAAGAATTCCGAATCTTCCCGTTATTTCAGGGTTCGGATTCCAGTCATTTTTCTTTGCTCATCTCAGGCTATCGGCCAAGGTTTCAGGAGGTTGAATCCCGTGGTTGTAGCTGCAGGGCCAGAGAGTTTATGCAATAGCGCAACCCGGTAGGGCGGGGGCCATCCTCAAATACATGACCCAGATGAGCATCGCATTGGCGGCAGAGGACTTCAACCCGGCGCATGCCGTGGCTGTGATCTTCCCGGGTCTGAATGGCATCAGGTCCAATGCTATCCCAGAAACTCGGCCAGCCACTACCGGAATCGAATTTCTGCTCAGAGGAAAAAAGGGGGGTGCCACAGCAAATACAGTGGTAATTGCCGGCCGTTTTACAGTCATGATACTGGCCGCTGAAGGGGCGCTCCGTGCCTTTTTTGCGTGTTACCTGGAACTGTTCCTCATTCAGCTGCTGACGCCACTCCTGCTCGCTTTTGTCGGTGTGCTGGCTCATGAACTTCTCCGCATCCTGTTCTTCAGGCTATCCTGGGCAATCAACGCTAGGTCTCAGGAAAAGCATACAGGCTCATCCTGCCTGTGGATATGGCTATCCTCCATCAGAGTATTCTTCCTGGGGACCATGTTTTTTTGGATTTACCCGAACGGTTTTGACCACATTTTCCTTGATTTGCACAATTTCCACCGGATAGCCCGCCAGTAGCAGGCTGGTGCCCGGTTCAGGGATATCTTCCATATGCTCCAGTATCAGGCCATTCAGTGTCTTGGGTCCGGTGGTGGGTAGATCCATCTGCAGTGCCCGGTTCAGGTCGCGTACGGTCGCGGTGCCATCCACCAGGAAGCTGCCGTCTTCCTGCTGTGTATAGTCACTGAGGCTGTCAGTCGGGTCCGTGGTGAATTCTCCAACCACTTCCTCCAGGATATCTTCCAGGGTGACCAGGCCCTGTATGTCACCATATTCGTTGACCACCAGGCCGACGCGACGCCGGGCGCGCTGAAAGTTGCGTAATTGCTGATTCAGAGAAGTACTTTCGGGGATGAATAAGGGTTCCCGCACCAGTTGCAGGAGGCGTTCCTGGTCCAGTTCCCCTTTTCGCAGGTCTGGCAGAATATTGCGCAGGTGAACAAAGCCGATGACTTCATCCAGGTTGTCACGATAAACCGGCAGGCGGGTGTATTGCAGTGACAGCAAGGTTTTTTCAATGTTGGCCCAGTCGTCATTGAGATCAATGCCCAGTACCTCATTGCGGGGAATCATGATGTCTTCCACGGTGACTTGCTCCAGATCCAGCAAATTCACCAGCATTCGCTGGTGACGTTTGGGGATCATGGCGCCGGCTTCCATCACCACGGTGCGCAATTCCTCGCGGCTCAGCGATTGATTGTCTGTTCCCTCCTGGGTTACACCAAGAATTTTCAAGAGGCCATTGGAGATGGCATTGACTCCCCAGACTATGGGACGCATCACGTGTTGCAATGGTGTATAGACATGGGCAGCAGGGAAAGCGATGCGTTCCGGGTGAAGGGCGGCAAGGGTCTTGGGGGTGACTTCGGCAAATAGCAGGATCACCAGGGTCAGTAGCAGGGTGGCCACCCAGAGGCCGCTTTCCCCCAATTGTCGCAGGGCGATCAGGGTTGCCAGCTGGGTGATGATGATGTTCACCAGGTTATTGCCCACCAGAATCATACCGATGAGCCGATCCGGTTGATCCAACAGATTCTGGGCCAGGGTGGCACCACGGTGTTTGCTGCGCACCAGGTGGCGTAGCCGATACCGGTTCAGGGTCATCAGGCCGGTTTCCGAGCCGGAGAAAAAAGCCGATACGGCCAGTAACAGTACCAGTATTCCATACAGGATACTTAGGGGGATTTCGTCCAAGGAAGGAATGACCTCATCAGGGGAACGGAGGGCTATTGTACGAAAACGGTTGAGGAACGCCAAAAAACAGCGATGTTTTTCTTCGAAGGAAAGCCCTGGGGTCCAGGCCCTAGAGCAGAAACTCCAGCACCAGCTTACTGCCAAAATAGGCCAGCATCAGAAAGCCAAACCCGCTGAGGGTCCAGCGGATGGCGGTACGGCCACGCCAGCCCTTGTGCTTGCGTCCCAGCAACAGGCCGGCAAATACGCCCCAGGCGATCAGCGAGAGTACGGTCTTGTGGGCCAGATGCTGATTGAAAATATCGTCTAAAAACAATACCCCGGTCAGCAGGGAAAGGCTCAAGAGTATAAATCCCGTGCCGATCATCTGGAACAGCAGCGTTTCCATGGTTTGCAGAGGGGGCAGTGCGCGAATGATGCCTCCAGGGCGACGATTATGCAGCTGGTGGTTTTGCAGGGCCAGCAGCAAGGCCTGGAAGGCGCCCAGGCCGAGGAGGCTGTAGGCGAGCACGGAAAGCAGGATATGGATCTCGATTTGCCATGAAATGCTATTTTCAACAATGACTTGGCTGTGGTGGCTCCGGATCAGGACGATACTGATGGCAGCGATGGGCAGTAGCGCAATACCGAGGTTTTCCACCGGCTTGCGAATGGCGGTCACCACCAGTAACAGGGCGGTGATGAGGGCAATCAGGGAAGAGGCATTGAAAAAGCCCAGGTCCAACCCGGCACCCCGGGTCAACAGGGGATAGAGCATCAGGGTATGAAACAGGATGGCAAGGAAGGCAATAGAAAGCGCGCCCTCGCGTGGCCACTGGGCCAGCGGGCCATAGCCCGTCAGGCGCAAAACCAAAATGGCGCAGGAGAAGAGATAGAGCACAATGGCCAGGTTTGCAAACAGCTGTGAATGCATGCCGTACAGGTTCGTCGCAGTGGCGTCACGGAATCCGCATCATGGCATATCGGATGCACACATTGAAGACTATGCTCACAGTGGATCGTGGGTTCACCGGTGCGGGTGTGAATATGTCCGCCCCCAGCGCAACAGGAAGTGACGGGATCGTGTGAACCTTCCCGCCAATGGAACGGAATGAAGATACGGATTCTAGGCTGCAGTGGTGGAATCGGAGTGGGCTTGGCCACCACCTCCCTGTTGATTGACGGGGATATTCTCATTGATGGCGGTACGGGTCTGGGAGAGTTGACGCTGGATGAGATGGCGCGTGTGCGCCATATTTTTCTGACCCACTCCCACCTGGATCATATTGCCGGTCTGCCGATGCTGGTGGATTCCATATTTGAGCGAATCAACGACCCTATTGTCATACACGGCCGCGCGGAAACCATTGAGGCGCTGCAGCAGCATATTTTCAACTGGGTGGTCTGGCCTGATTTCAGTGTGCTACCCACGGCGGAGCATCCGGTGATCCGTTTTGAGGTGCTGGATCCCGGGCAAACCCTGACATTGCAGGGTCGGCAGATACTGGCCATCGCCATGAATCATGTGGTGCCCTGTATCGGATACCGAATCGAAAGCGGGAATAAGGCCTTTGCCTTTACCGGAGATACCACGACCAATGACCATTTCTGGGAAGTGCTCAATGCTCATGCGCATCTCGATCTGCTGGTAGCGGAATGTGCCTTTCCTGACCGGGAAATGGAATTGTCGCGTATGGCATACCATTATTGTCCCACCCTGCTGGCCCGGGATCTGGAAAAACTCCAGCATCGGCCCCAGCTTTATCTGAGTCACCTGAAGCCGGGTATGGAACAGCAGATCCTCCAGGAGTGCGAGTCATTGCTGCAGTCCTTCACCTTGCGGCGCCTGTCCGGCGGGGATGTTTTCGAGGTATAATTCCGCCTTTGATCACCAGGAAAGGCCTGTTGCAGGCCCCGCAGCGGAACCATCATGTTTGAAAATCTTTCAGAGCGCCTGGGCCGTACCATCAAAAACCTGCGTGGGCAGGGCCGGCTGAGCGAAGACAACGTAAAAGACACCCTGCGCGAAGTACGCATGGCCCTGCTGGAGGCCGATGTCGCCTTGCCGGTGGTAAAGGAATTCATTGACCGAATCCGTGAACGGGCCATCGGCAAGGAAGTCTTGCAGAGCCTGACTCCGGGGCAGGCCCTGGTGAAAATCGTTCATGAAGAGCTCATCAGCGTCATGGGTACCGCCAATGACGAATTGCAGCTTAATGTACAACCGCCTGCGGTGGTGCTGATGGCGGGGCTGCAGGGGTCAGGGAAAACCACCAGTACCGCGAAACTGGCCCGCTGGCTGCGTGAACGTCGTAAGAAATCCGTGATGGTCACCAGCTGCGATATTTACCGGCCTGCGGCCATTGAGCAATTGAAAACCCTGGCGGCCGAGGTGGAGGTCGAATGTTTTCCAAGCCGGCCGGATCAGGACCCCGTTGCCATTGCCCGGGCAGCGCTGGATCATGCCCGTAAACAGCATATGGATGTGCTTATCGTGGATACTGCCGGGCGATTGCACATTGATGGCGAAATGATGCGGGAGATTCAACAACTGCATGCAGCGGTGAATCCAGTGGAAACCCTGTTTGTGGTGGACAGCATGACGGGTCAGGATGCCGCCAATACGGCCCGTGCCTTCCACGAAGCCCTGCCATTGACGGGTGTGGTGCTCACCAAAACCGACGGGGATGCTCGCGGGGGTGCGGCCTTATCCATTCGCAGTATTACCGGCAAACCCATCAAATTTCTCGGTGTGGGGGAGAAAACCGCAGCACTGGAACCCTTTCACCCGGATCGGGTGGCTTCGCGTATCCTGGGCATGGGGGATGTACTCAGCCTGGTGGAAGAGGCGCAGCAAAAGGTTGACCATGAAAAGGCGGCACGACTGGCGCAAAAGATTCACAAGGGTAAAGGGTTTGATCTGGAGGATTTTCGGGAACAGATGCAACAGATGCTTGGTATGGGTGGTATGGCGGGCATGATGGATAAGTTACCGGGTATGGGAAATCTGCCCAAGGGTGTCAAGGAGCAGGTGAATGACCGGGAAATCCATCGCATGGTGGCGGTGATCAACTCCATGACCCAGCAGGAGCGTCGTCATCCCGATATTATCAAGGCTTCCCGGCGCAAGCGCATCGCCGCCGGTTCCGGTACCCAGGTGCAGGATGTGAACCGTTTGCTGAAGCAGTTTGCCCAGATGCAGAAAATGATGAAAAAAATGTCCAAGGGTGGCATGGCGAAAATGCTGCGTGGGCTGAAGGGGCGGATGCCGCCAGGCTTGCCCTTTTAATGCGAATGAAGCCCCTTTCAAGAGTGGGCGCCTCTTCCTGAGCCGTTCAGATCCACTTTTCTTGAGCTGCAAATAAAAACGGCAGCACCATAGGTGCTGCCGAGAATGTGGTGTAACCTAGTCGACCTGTTATTGTGTTCTGACTAAGTACACATAACCCGTGACTCTGTGCTAAGGGTAACCGGGTCAGCCTCCTCCATATCCTCTTGTTATTCGATCAGTACCATTCCGTGGTACCTGACCCCGATATTGCAACCCCTGTGCCAATGTTTGTAACTGAATGAAAACCTGCTGGTTTTTTTAAATATGCCATAAGGTTCTTCATTTGAAGAAATAAAAGTGTAAATAATACCGTCATTCCCTGGGGGTGCCCGATTCGCGAGTCCTTATGTAAAATATATGTTTTACAGTTAGTTATCGCGTCAATCCCGAATGCCGTGGCGGTGAAATTTGCTTGTTAGGTATGTCGACACTTTTAAGGGGGTTGTCGTAAACCGTGGAGTCAGGGCTTCGCTTCGGTGGCCATGGACCGGCTTTGGGCTTCGTGCCGCAAGCCCTTCCAGGAAAGCGGGCATCAGGAAACAGCCTGGAGCGGATTGGAATGCTTCCCTTTTTGGTGAAATTCAGTAAAATGCCCGGTTTACTCAATTGGCCCTGTGGGTCGAACGTATTGTGGAAAACCCAATTTTAGAGGAAGGCATTACATGGTAACCATTCGATTGTCCCGAGGCGGCGCCAAGAAGCGGCCCTTTTACCATCTGGTGGTGACCGACAGCCGTAACCGTCGCGACGGTCGCTACATCGAGCGCATTGGATTTTTCAATCCCGTTGCCACGGGGCAGGAAGAACGTTTGCGGGTGGACCTTGAGCGCGCTGATTTCTGGATCAGCAAAGGCGCACAGACCTCTGACCGGGTTGCCAAGCTGTTGAAGGATAGCAAGGCTGCCGCCTGATTCCGGTTTTGTCCCGTGTCGGCCCCTGGTGACCGTTGATCATGCGGGAAAACGGTAGCAATGCAGAGGAGCGCGTCATTCTGGGACGTGTCTCCGGCGTGTATGGTGTCAAGGGATGGGTGAAAATCTACTCTTACACAGATCCTCGCGACAACATATTGCAATACAGTCCCTGGTTGCTGAAGGTGAGCGGGAACTGGCAAGCCATGGAACTGCTGGATGGCAGGCCTCATGGCAAGGGTATTGTAGCCCGGCTTGACGGATGTGAAGACCGTGATAGGGCGGCTGCTCTGGTGAATGCCGAGATCGCTATACCGCGCAGTCAGTTGCCCGAGACGGCGGAAGGTGATTATTACTGGCGTGATCTGATTGGTCTGCGGGTGGTTACCCGCTCCGGCACGCCATTGGGAACCGTAGACCACCTGTTGGAAACCGGAGCCAATGATGTGCTGGTGGTGATCGGCGAGCGGGAGCGCCTGATACCCTATGTGCCTGGTGAAGTGATCACCGCGGTGGATCTGGTGGCTGGTGAAATGCAGGTTGACTGGGACCCGGAGTTTTAACCCGCTTGTGAGCGACGGGTTTCACGGCCATAGGCCAGGTAAGGAAACATGCGCTTCGATGTGGTAACGCTGTTCCCGGAAATGATCCAGGGTTTGCTCCAGTATGGCATTCCACGTCGTGCCGCGGAGGCTGGCCTGGTGTCATTGCACACCTGGAATCCTCGGGACTACACCCGGGATCGCCACCGAACCGTGGATGATCGCCCCTATGGTGGCGGACCCGGCATGGTCATGAGAGTGGAACCCCTGCAGGCAGCGATTCGCGCCGCACGGGCGGAAGATGTTGCCACCAGGGTGATTTATCTCTCCCCCCAGGGGCGTCCTCTGGACCAGGGTGGCGTTGAGAAGCTGGTTAGCCGGGAGCGCATCATCCTGGTAGCCGGGCGCTATGAAGGCATCGATGAGCGCGTAA
>CBDUNQ010000003.1:0-17341 GCA_965368625.1 uncultured Gammaproteobacteria bacterium | reverse complement strand
ATAGCGGCCGCTGGCGGCAATTCTGAAGCATTTTTTCAGCACTAAGAGGGAGTATTGAATTCGTTATGAATGCCAGTGCACTGGCGGTGCAGTGCGCGGCGCCGTTTAGCCGCTTCCAGTATCGCCAGGCGTTGTTCTGTAGAGGCACCCCCCCAGGCAATAATTTCCTCAAGGGCACGGAAACACCCCATGCAGATATCATCGTCATCGAGGCAACAGTTACGTATGCAGGGTGAAGTGACAGGGCAATCCATAAAGTAGCAGTTGCAGTGAAACGGTTAGACACCAGCATACCCCGTGAGTCGTGAAAATCCCAGTGTTCCGACTTGCGTCAAAATCGGTGAGGGCAGGATTTTTCCATTGAATACATCACATTATTGCAGTTAGGGCATATACTGAACGGATAGAAACCATAATTCAGGGGGTTAGGTCAGGGTGCTTGATACGGTCGCTGCCACATCATCGCGTGTGCTTCGTCTGCCTGCGCGTCTGCTAGTGATTGGCGGCGTGATCACCGTTTTGCTGGTGCTCTGGCTGGTGTGGAGTACCTACTCACTACATGAACGGATGCTTTCCACCATTGAAATGGCGGCATCTGTACAGTCCACAATCTCTAAAATCCACTTCATCGATGAAGGGCTCACGCTGTCTGCACGCCTGGCGGTGGAATCGGGTGATCGTATCTGGGAGCAGAATTACCGCCGCCTGGAAGAAGAGTTGAGTCAAGCCATGAAGCAAGTGTCCCATGAGCTTGGAGGAGAAGAATCCCTCGATGCCATGGTGAAGCTCCTGGCCTCCAATGCGGGTCTGGTGTCTCTGGAATATCAGGCACTGGGCCTGGTGCGGGAAAATCAGTCTGGCGAAGCGCAGAAGATTTTCGAGAGCGATGACTACCTGGCATTGAAAGCGAGTTACAGCCGTGACATGGCGCGTTTTTCCCTGTCTCTGGATCGCTTGCTGAATCAGCGGATCGAGGCATTGAGCACGCAGACTCACCGCCAGATCGGCGCTGCTCTGGTGGTGTTGCTGGGCCTGTTTTTGGGTTGGGCCGCGATTTATCGGATCCTGCAACAGCAGCAGAAACGGCTGCAGGATCAGTCCGACGCCTTGCACAAGGAGATTGATGAGCGAAAATTGGCTGAACAGCGTGCCTGGCAGGAAAGCCACTTGCGGGAAGTGATTTTGGACAGTGCCAATTACACCGTGATATCCACCGATACATCCGGCGTGATTCGTACTTTCAATGCCTGTGCGGAGCGCTGGCTCGGTTATCGGGCGGAAGAAGTGGTAGGCAAACAGACACCTGCCATTATCCACGATGCACAAGAGGTGTGTCAGCGCGCCCGGGAAATCGGCGAGGAACTGGGTATCGAGCTGCAACCGGGATTTGAGGTCTTTGTGGCCCATGCCAAGCGAGGTCAGGCCGATGAGCGTGAATGGCGGTATATCCGCAAGGATGGCAGCTCACTTCCGGTCCTGCTTTCTGTAACGGCATTGCGGGATCAACAAGGGGTGATCACCGGCTATCTTGGAATCGCCAGCGATATAACCGAGCGTAAGCGAATGCAACGCCTCAAGGATGAATTCATTTCCACCGTGAGCCATGAATTGCGTACTCCTCTGACCTCCATACGCGGTTCCCTGGGGCTGCTGGAGGCGGGCGTAGTAGGTGAATTGCCGGAAAAAGCACAGGAAATGCTGCGAATCTCCATTGCCAACAGTGAGCGGCTGGGACATCTGATCGATGATCTGCTGGATATTGAAAAAATGGAATCCGGTCATCTGGCCCTGGATATGCACACCCTGGAATTGATGCCTCTGCTGGAAAAGGCCATGAAGGAATTGCAATCCTATGGCCGTGAGCATCAGGTCAGCTTTCACCTGGGGAGTGCCGTTTCCGGAGCCTGGGTGCGGGTCGATGAGGGGCGATTTGCCCAGGTGATGGGCAATTTGCTTTCCAATGCGGCAAAATATTCACCGGCAGCGTCACCGGTGGTGGTGGATGTGAAGCGGTTGGACCACCAGGTGGAAATCAGTGTGACGGATAAGGGGCCGGGCATTCCCCTGGAGTTTCAATCCCAGGTGTTTGCAAAATTTTCCCAGGCGGATAGTTCCAGTACCCGCAGTAAGGGCGGGACCGGCCTGGGTCTGGCGATCAGTAAATCGGTTGTTGAGCAAATGGGTGGTAAAATTGCTTTTGAAACAGTACCTTCTTCCTACACCCGCTTTTATTTTCGATTGCCATTGGTTGAGCCGGGAAAATAATCAAGATTGAGGTACTGTCTGCCGACTACCTCATAATACCCTGAGAGGCTGATACGGGGTGGTATGGGCACGAAACCCACACAAAGGAAGGACTATGTCTGATCAAGAATTGAAACGGATTCTCTATGTGGAAGATGAGCGTGATATCCAGGCGGTGGCTCAGCTGGCCCTGGAAAATGTGGGAGGTTTTACCCTGGAGATCTGCAGCTCCGGCCAGGAAGCGCTGGACAAGGCGGAGGGCTTCGCACCCGACTTGCTGTTACTGGATGTGATGATGCCGGTGATGGATGGTCCCACTACCCTTCAGGAATTGCGTAAGCGGGAAGCTACGGCCTCGGTGCCGGCAATTTTTATGACTGCCAAAGTACAGCCTGACGAAGTTCGCCAGTACAAGGAATTGGGCGCTCTGGATGTGATTGCCAAGCCATTCGATCCCATGGCATTGGCGCAGGAGATACAGAAAATCTGGGATGCCCGCTGAGTAATGACTGTGAATGATCTGGCCCATAAACTGGAAGTGCTGCGACAGAGTTTTCTACAGCAGCTTCCCGGGCGCCTGGATGAAATCGACACTCACTGGAAGGGGCGTGTAGTACCCGGAGATCCCAAGGAGTTGAGTACCCTGCATCGCCTGGTGCACAGTCTTACCGGTACCTCCGGTACCTTCGGCTTGATGGAGCTCAGTGAATACTCCAGAACCGTGGAGCAACAGCTTAAATCATTGGTGCAGAATGACTCGCCACTGAATGCTGAAACCTGGGAGCACCTGGGTACCTTGCTTGCAGGATTGCGTTCCTATGGGGTTGATGCAGCTCCCCGGGATGTATCGTCCGCGAAGGCAGTCACGCAGAAGGTATTTCCTGTACACGAGGTCGATGCCAGGGTGTTACTGTTGTCCCGGGATGACGAGCTGATTGCGGACCTATCCGCGCAAATCGGTTATTTCGGCTACGAGCTCAGTATTGCTGCCGAAGTGGATGCACTTGCAGCGCTGCCCCAGGAAAGCCATCCGGTTGCACTCATTATCGATGCCGAATCCCAGGCGGAAATCTGTAAGGATTGTGCAGCAATCTCTGCCTTACGCGACCGGTATGGCCCATCTCTGGTAGTGATCTTCATTGCCAATACCGGTGACCTGGAAGAACGGGTGCAGGCGGTACGCGCAGGTGGTGATGCCTACCTTTTGAAACCCCTGGATGTAACGGTGCTGGTGGATCATCTGGATCGCTTGACCGGAAGCCATGAACAGGAGCCCTATCGAGTGCTGGTAGTGGATGACGATCCCACACTGGCGCAGCGTTACGCTCTGTTACTGGAAGATGCCGGCATGAATGTAGCCACAGTAACCCGTTCCATGGAAATCATGCCCGCCATGGTGGACCTGAATCCTGATCTTATACTCATGGATCTGTACATGCCGGATTGCAGTGGCACTGAGCTGGCGCGCGTGATTCGTCAGCAGGATGCCTATGTGAGCCTGCCAATAATGTTTCTGTCCAGTGAAACCAACCTTGATAAGCAATTCGAAGCCATGAGCCTGGGGGGGGATGACTTTTTAACCAAGCCCATCAAGGATACTCACCTGATCAAGGCGGTAAGCAATCGGGCGGCGCGTTCCCGCCTGATACACTCGTTGATGGCCAGGGATAGTCTTACCGGTTTGTTGAAACATACCAAGATCAAGGAAGCCCTGGAGGTGGAAATTTCCCGCTCCAGGCGGCAGGGAACACCGCTTTCGTTTGTCATGCTGGATATCGATCACTTCAAGCGGGTGAACGATTCCTATGGTCATCTTGCCGGGGATCGGGTGATAAAGAGCCTTGGACATTTGCTGCGGCAACGGTTACGCAAGACTGACATAATTGGTCGCTACGGTGGTGAAGAGTTTGCGGTAATCATGCCCGATACCGATGAAGATGAAGCACTCAAGGTAATCGATTCCGTGCGTGTCGGGTTTTCCATGATCCGCCATACCTGGTTTGAAGAGCAGATCGCCTGTACCTTCAGTGCCGGGATTGCCAGTGCCCGGGATTTCCCGGAAGTGAATGAGTTGAACAAGGCGGCGGATGATGTCCTGTACCGTGCCAAGGGGGCGGGCAGGAATCAGGTAATGAAGTATTCTGAATAGTTGTACCTTGAGGGCTGGGGCCAAGGCTAATATTTCGGCATGGGTTCCGGTTTGCCGATACCATAGCCCTGTGCATAGTCCACACCCAGCGTTCGAAGCTGCTCCATGATGGCGTCATTTTCCACGAATTCCGCAATGGTGCGTATCCCCAGCACGTGCCCGACCTGATTGATGGCTTCGACAATGGCCTTGTCCATGGAATCTTCCACCATATCCTTCACAAAGCTGCCATCGATCTTGAGAAAATCCACTGGCAGATTCTTGAGGTAAGCAAAGGAGCTGAGTCCGCTGCCGAAATCATCCAGGGCGAAGCGGCAACCCATATCTTTCATATTGCGAATAAACCGGCTGGCATTGCCCAGGTTGAATACGGCAGCGGTTTCGGTGATTTCAAAGCAGATATGGTGAGTTGGGATTTTGTGCTTTTCCAACTGATTGCGCACAAAGGCATAGAGCGAGTCATCATTCAGAGAGTTGCCGGAAAGGTTGATGGAAAAGCGGGTAAGCGCCGCGATGTCAGGGACTTTCTGCACGAGTTGGCTGTAATATTTGAAGGTGGTTTCTATGACCCATCGGTCCAGGGCAGGCATCAGGTTATAGCGCTCGGCAGAAGGGATGAACAGGCCCGGTGGCACCATCTTTCCTTCGTCATCTTCCAGGCGGATCAGTAATTCATAACGTTGCTCGTCACTATCTTCCTGCAGTGGCACAATGGCTTGTCGAAAGAGCCGAAAACGATCTTCCTTCATGGCTTGGTTGATGCGCGATACCCATTGCATTTCACTGTGATGTCGCGTGTGCTCCGCATCCCCTTCCTGGTAGGTATGTATGCGTGCGCGTCCTGACTCCTTGGCCACGAAGCAGGCAACATCTGCGGCACTGAGTGCAAAAGATGGTGTGATTTCATCACCCAGAATCGGTACCAGCCCGATACTGACGGAGACATCGAAGGTACTGTCTTCATAGCGGAACTGAAAGGATTCCACCATGCGCATGATTTGTTCGGCCACTTTGTGGCTTTGTTGGTTGTTGCAGTCTTCCAGTAACACGCCGAATTCATCTCCCCCCAGGCGCGAAAGCGTTGCGTTTTCCGGAAGGTGACGTACCAGTAGTTGTGAAAGCTCTTTTAACAGTTCATCTCCTGCCGTATGACCGCAGGTGTCATTGACCACCTTGAACTGGTCAAGGTCAAGGTACAGCAGTGCGTGTTCTCTTTGATTGGCGGCGCTGTCTTTGATTAATTCCGCCAGTTGAACATCGAATTCGCCGCGGTTGGAAAGGCCGGTGAGGCTGTCATGGGTCGCTTGCCAGGAAATCTGCCGCTCCATGCGGCGCTCCTGGGTGACGTCATGGAATACCAGGACGGCGCCGATAATATTATCTTCACTATCGAAAATGGGCGCAGCAGAATCCTCGATATGGAATTCCTCGCCATTGCGGTTCAGCAGCAGACAGTTTTCTTCCAGGTTTACCACCGTGCCGGTACGCAGGCAGGTAAGGGCCGGGCTGCTGACGGGCTGGCGTGTGGCTTCTGAAATGAGGGGTAAAACTTCAGACAAAGAGCGGCCCTGGGCTTCGCCGTAACTCCACCCGGTAACGTTTTCCGCCACTGGGTTGAGGTAATCCACTTTGCCTTCCCGGTTGGTGGTGACGACACCATCACCAATGGAGTGCAGGGTGACCAGTGCGCGCTCGCGTTCCTGGTAGAGTGCCTCTTCGGCATGATGTCGTTGGCGCCGTTCGGCCGCTTCACGCAGTTCACGGTCGATGGCAGGAACCAGACGCGTAAGATTGTCTTTGAGAATGTAGTCGTTGGCGCCGGAGCGCATGGCTTCCACGGCAAATTCTTCACCTACGGTCCCGGAGACCAGCACAAAGGGCAGGTCACGGTCGAAGCTGCGTACAATCCGCAGGGCATCCAGACCGCTGAAAGAGGGCATGGCATAATCGGAGATCACCAGTTCCCAGGTTTGTTCCCCCAGGGCCTTTTCCACCGCATCGGCGGATTGCACCCGTATGTGGGTGGGCTGGTATCCGGCTTGACGCAGTCGCAGCAATACCAGCTCCGCATCATCTTCCACATCTTCGATAATAAGCACCTTGAGAGGCTTGCTCATGAAATCATGCTTCCCATACCACGCTTTGTGGGTTTGTCAGGGTAAGGACGGGTGAGTGACCTTGTGTGAAGACCCTGTGTTGATACCAGGGCCAATGGTGCCAGTCCCATGGTTATATTCAGTGTAGCTTTTTCCGGGTACTGCATTTGTTTCCTTGAAGGGTGCGGTTTGCATCAAAGGCCAGTGGATTGGCGCTGCCAATGCCCCGATTTGCCGCCTGCCTTTTCCAGCAATCGTACCTGCTCCATGGACATGCCTCTATCCACGGCCTTGCACATGTCGTAAATGGTGAGCAGTGCAATCTGTACCGCTGTCAGGGCTTCCATTTCCACGCCTGTGGGCCCGCAGGTGGCAACGCTGGCCTGGCAGTGTACGGCGGCAGGATTGCTTTCCAGGGTAAGCTCCAGCTCCACCCTGGTTAATGCCAGGGGGTGACACAGGGGAATCAGATCGGCTGTGCGCTTGGCGCCCATGATGCCGGCAATCCGGGCAATGCCAAGTACATCGCCCTTTTTGTGATTCCCGGCGCGGATGCGCTCCAGGGTTTCCGCTTGCATGCAGATTCGCCCTTCGGCAACGGCCAGCCGCTGGGTAGCAGGCTTGGCGCCGACATCCACCATGTGGGCTTCTCCGGCAGCATTGAAATGGGTCAAATCACTCATGCGATGTAAGGTCGGTGGATTCCCGGTCCATGGTACAATTTTCGGAGGATAAAGACACGATGAACAGGTAAATAATAGGGCGCTTATGACTGATCCGCAATCCTCCCCTCCCGGGCAGGTCTCCATAACGGTGAAATTCTTCGCCAGTTTGCGTGAACGCGTAGGGGTTGGGCAGGTCCAGATCGAGGTACCGGCTGGCAGCACGGCGCACGAAGTCTGGATGTTGACCAGCAAGGAAACAAGCCCGCCGGAGCGGGTGCTCGTTGCCGTGAATCAGGAATATGTGGCCTGGTCGCACCGGGTACAGCTTGGCGATGAGGTGGCCTTTTTCCCACCTGTCACGGGAGGCTGAACATGACAGTGGAAATTCGCCGGGAAGCCTATGACCCCTGGCAGGAAATGTCAGTCTATCAGCAGCAAAAGCTGACCATGGCGGGCCAATACGGTGCAACGGCCGTCTTCGTAGGAACGATGCGAGATTTCAATGAAGGGGATAGCGTCTGTAGTCTGACCCTGGAACACTATCCGGGGATGACCGAACAGTATCTCGAAGCCATCACTGAAGAAGCGCGCCAGCGTTGGGATCTGCTCGACACGCTGATCTTACATCGGGTGGGTGAGTTGCAACCCAATGATCCCATTGTATTGGTGGCCGTGTGGTCGGCACATCGAGCGGCTGCATTTGAGGCCAGTCGCTGGTTGATGGAAGCACTGAAATCCAGGGCGCCATTCTGGAAAAAGGAAGGACTCGAGGATGGAAGCAGCCGCTGGGTGGAACACAATACGCCCGGGTGATTGGCATCTTCCGGTCACAGCCAGGCGTGTTACGCCGTTTCCAGTACCACATCGCGTACCTGGAACTGCATGGTCTCCAGATTGCCAAGTACATACGTAGCCGGGGCCGCTACCCCCCCGACGGTTCCCGGGTTCACCAGGTGCGTGTCGCCGCCCTTGATATTGGGCACGGTGCGAATGTCAGCCGTGTGGTCATGGCCACAACACACCAGATCCCAGTCGCCTGTGGTGGCCATGGCAATGGCGTAATGAGGATAATGCACCAGAAATATTCTGCGCCCGGCTAATTCTATGCCAGCATCCTGACCATAAAATTGCACCACGCTGCCCGGTTTTCCGGAAATCCGGCTCATCATGTAGAGGTCACCGGTATTGTTACCGTGAATGACATGCACCGGCAAACCAAAGGGCTTGAGTACCTTGAGGGTGCTGGGTGCCACCACATCGCCGCAATGGAGAACCGCTTCGGCGCCCATGGAGACGGCTTCAGCTACCGCGGTCTCCAACAGGGTGCGATTATCGTGGCTATCGGAAACAATACAGACTTTCATGGGCGTTTCTCATGACCGTTAAGGCCGTTTGTTAATGGCCGGCTTGGGGCGTTGCCGTAGCAGTGTGACTAGAAATTGGGTTTTTCCGGTGCATCCTTGTACATCTGGACACTGCTGAGGATTTCCTGCTTGGCTTCATCGAGGCCATACCAGCCATCAACGCGTACCCACTTGCCTTCATCCAGATCTTTGTAGTGTTCGAAGAAGTGGGCAATCTGTTCCAGGATCATGGGTGGCAGGTCGCGAAAATCCTGTACCGAGCGATAGACCTTGCACAACTTGTCCGTGGGAACAGCCAGCACCTTGGCGTCATCACCGGATTCGTCGGTCATTTTCAGCACCCCTACCGGACGGCAGCGCACTACCGAGCCCGGAATCAGTGGCACCGGTGTGAGTACCAGTACATCCACGGGATCGCCATCATCGGATAGGGTGTGGGGTACATAGCCATAATTACACGGGTAATGCATGGCGGTATTCATGAAGCGATCCACGAACATGGCGCCGGTTTCCTTGTCCACCTCATACTTCACCGGGTCACTGTGTGCCGGGATTTCGATAATCACATTGATATCGTTGGGGACATCATTGCCGGAATCGACGCGATCTAGATTCATGGGAACCTCTATTACCACCATTATAAAATCAAGCCGGCAATTATAACGGCCGTGGTGCCGGTAACGCTATGGAAACTTGGCAAAATTCCCCCAGGATCCCTGCTATATAACGCTATGTTTTCCTGGATTGGTGAATTAATTGCTTTAGTTACAGTGCCTTGTCCAAAGTAGCTGTGCAATGGGCGATGAGGGGTGTCAGACGTCCCTATTGAATGAGTGCTCATGCCGTGAGGGGGTAATTTCTGACCTGTAACCTATTGTTTTTATTTATATTTACATGGATGCCATTACGGCATTATTTGTGGGTGTCCAGAATTTTCCGCTGAGGTTTACGCAAGTCTCCCTTGGCTTTGGCGTAGCCAAGGGGTCGGCGATGGCAAAAAAAAGGCCGCTGGTTGCACAGCGGCCGCAATGGTTTGGTTTCAGGTCAGATCAGAGCAGGGGCACGATCAACAGTGCCACAATGTTGATGATCTTGATCAGCGGGTTGATGGCCGGGCCTGCGGTGTCTTTGTAGGGGTCGCCCACGGTATCGCCGGTTACCGCGGCCTTGTGGGCATCGCTGCCCTTGCCACCGAAGTTGCCATCCTCAATGTATTTTTTGGCATTATCCCAGGCGCCGCCACCGGTGGTCATGGAAATGGCCACGAACAGGCCGGTGATGATGGTACCCAGCAATACTCCACCCAGTGCCTTGGGTCCCAGGGTCAGACCCACCACCACCGGCACCAGTACCGGTAGCAGTGAAGGGATCATCATTTCCTTGATGGCGGCAATGGTGAGCATGTCCACAGCCTTGGAGTAATCGGGCTTCTGGGTATGATCCATGATACCCGGCATTTCCCGGAACTGGCGCCGTACCTCATTGACGATACCGCCGGCGGCACGGCCCACCGCTTCCATGGCCATGGCGCCGAACAGGTAGGGAATCAACCCGCCGATGAAGAGCCCGATGATGACCATGTGATCGGAGAGGTCAAAGGTGAGATGCATACCCCGGGCTTCCAGGCCATGGGTGTAATCGGCGAACAGTACCAGGGCAGCCAGGCCGGCAGAGCCAATGGCATAGCCTTTGGTCACGGCCTTGGTGGTATTGCCCACCGCATCCAGTGGGTCGGTGATGTTACGGATCTTTTCATCCAGCTCGGCCATTTCGGCAATGCCACCAGCATTGTCGGTGATGGGACCATACGCATCCAGAGCCACGATGATGCCGGTCATGGACAGCATGGAGGTGGCGGCAATGGCAATACCGTAGAGTCCCGCTAATTCATGGGCACCCCAGATGGAGGCGCAAACGGCGAGTACCGGAGCCGCGGTGGATTTCATGGAAACCCCCAGTCCGGCAATGACATTGGTGCCATCCCCGGTGGTGGAGGCTTCGGCGATGTGCCGCACCGGACCGTATTCCGTGGCTGTGTAGTATTCCGTGATGAACACCATGGCTGCGGTCAGTACCAGTCCGATCAGAGCAGCACCATACAGGGCCATGACACTGTATTGACCATTGTCACCCATCATCATGGAGGTAACCGGGTAGAACAGCACGGCAGAAAACAGCCCGGAAACGATGACCCCCTTATAGAGGGCATTCATGATTTTTTTGCCTTCCTGGGCCTTGACGAAGAAGGTGCCGACAATGGAACCGATGATGGATACGCCTCCAAGAACCAAGGGGTAGGTCGCGGCCTGCATGGCAAATTCCGCCATCATCAGGCTGCCCAGCAACATGGTGGCGATTACGGTCACGGCATAGGTCTCGAACAGGTCAGCGGCCATGCCGGCGCAGTCACCCACGTTATCGCCCACATTATCGGCAATTACCGCCGGGTTGCGTGGATCATCCTCGGGAATGCCCGCTTCCACTTTGCCCACAATGTCGGCACCCACGTCGGCTCCCTTGGTGAAGATACCGCCACCGAGTCGAGCGAAGATGGAAATCAGGGAACCACCGAAGGCCAGCCCCACCAGGGGATCATCCACCCCCATGGCCAGGAGTATGCCGTAATATCCGGCCACCCCGAGGAGACCCAGGCCCACCACCAGCAATCCGGTGATGGCGCCACCGCGGAAGGCGATCTGCATGGCGGCATCCAGGCCATGATTAGCGGCTTGCGCGGTGCGTACATTGGAGCGCACGGAGATATTCATGCCCACATAGCCCGCCAGCGCGGAAAACACCGCACCGATGGCGAAACCGATGGCGGTTGGCCAACCGATAAAGAAGCCCACCAGGAAGAAGAGCACCGCACCCGCGATGCCGATGGTGGTGTATTGCCGATTCAGGTAGGCCTGAGCACCCTCCTGAATGGCGTTGGCGATTTCCTGCATCCGTTCGTTGCCTGCCGGTTTGGCCAGGATCCATTTCACAGAAAAAATGCCGTATACCAAGGCACCGGCGGCGCATATCAAAGCAAATAATAACCCCATAGACATTATATTAGCACTCCTTAATATTCGTAAGTGTTTCTACTGCATTGTGCAAATGCGGGGATTTACTGCGTTGATATAGGTCAAGGTCCGGTGAACTTCGTGCCCGGGCTGAAACCGAAAATGCGTTCCAGCTCAAGCTCTATAATGAGCATATCCACTGCACTGGCTCCATGTTCACGCTGGACTTCCGCCAGAATGAGTTTGGCGCCATTGCGGTTGTAACCGCCGCCCATGTTGGCCTGTACCGATAACAATTCCCGCGCTTTATCTAGCGTCATAACGAGTACCACAAAAAAAGGGGTGCATACTGCACCCCTTGGATTTACTGCTCTACTTCACCTTGAATGCTTTGGCGAGCTTCTTCTTCACCGCCACATTCTTCAATTGTACATATTGCGGCAAGCCATCCTTGCCATAGGGAGGATAATCCTCACCCTGCATCAGCGGGGCCAGGTAATCCCGGCATTTTTTGGTGATGCCGAAACCGTCGTTGCTGATGAAACTCTTGGGCATCATCTTCTCCACGTTGGCGACCCGGGAAAGGTTGGCTTCTCCCACTTTCCAGCGATACGGCTTGTTGGAGGTGCGCACGATGGTGGGCATGACCGAATTCTTTCCGGCCAGGGCCATTTCCACGGCGGCCTTGCCCATGGCATACGCTTGCTCCACATCGGACTTGGAGGCGATATGCCGCGCGGCCCGCTGCAGGTAGTCTGCCACTGCCCAGTGATACTTATAGCCCAGTTTGCTGCGAATCATATTGGCGATGACCGGTGCCACACCACCCAGTTGGGCATGACCGAAGGCATCCTTGAGCCCCTGATCGGCCAGGAATTTTCCGGAACGGTCGTGAACCCCTTCGGAGACCACGATGGAGCAATAACCATATTTCTTCACTTTCTCTTTTACCGCCTTGAGAAATTTTGCCTGGCTGAAGGGAACTTCCGGAAACAGTACGAGAATAGGCAGGTCGCAATCTTCGGTAGCGGCCATGGCGCCGGCAGCGGCAATCCAACCGGCATGGCGGCCCATGACTTCCAGGACAAAGATCTTGGTAGAGGTCTTGCACATGGAAGCCACATCAAAACTGGCTTCACGGGTGGAAACGGCAATGTATTTGGCTACGGAACCGAAGCCGGGGCAATTGTCGGTGATGGGTAAGTCATTATCCACGGTTTTCGGAACGTGAATGGCCTGGATCGGGTAACCGGTAGCCTTGGATAGCTGGGAAACCTTGAGACAGGTATCCGCGGAATCCCCGCCGCCGTTATAGAAGAAATAACCGATATTGTGTGCGGCAAAGACTTCGATCAGGCGGTCATATTCGCGCTTGTTGGCTTCCAGGCTCTTCATTTTGTAGCGGCAGGAGCCAAAGGCGCCGGATGGCGTATGGCGAAGTGCGGCGATGGCCTTGGCGGATTCCTTGGTGGTGTCGATAAGGTCTTCGGTAAGTGCGCCGATGATGCCATTGCGTCCCGCATAGACCTTGCCGATTTTATCTTTGTGTTGGCGTGCGGTTTCGATGACGCCGCAGGCACTGGCATTAATGACGGCGGTAACCCCACCGGATTGGGCGTAAAAGGCATTTTTCTTTGCCGACGTTCTGGCCATGGTTGTACTCCCTTGTAATGTGTAGCCTTGCTATATTGGTTGTGAAAGTAAGACAGTGGGCAAAAAGCGCAGTGTGCTCAACCCACTATAGGTTCTGCTCCTGTGCCTCGTGGTCTGCCTGCACTTGCAGGAGTGTCACCACGCAGGTGGATATATCGTCGAATTCCTCGATCCCGGTGCCGTACATCTGGTAGACACGATAGTAGAACTGAGCGCGAAAGCGGCTTTCACCGGTTTTGATCACCAGAAAATGGCATCGATCGTGCTCCCAGTAGGCGGCGGGGCAGGTGTGCAGCTCTGTGGAGTGGCGGTCCAGCCGCATTTCCGTATCGGCGAGCTGTACCTCGATTTCCTGGTTGTAGCGCTCCTTGAGGGTAGTACGCAAGTTCCAGAGTTCGCTCTCGGTGAAGTCCGCTATATCGCCCATGGTTGCTTCCATATTGGTGGGATTTTCTTGCGGGCAGCCGCAATCGGTGCCAAAGCATAATGCAAAACTGCATGAATTTCATGAGCTTTCGTTGACTTATGCAGTGCACTGAGGGTAGCTTAAACAGAGTTTGCCCATGGGGCCATGCAAAAAATTGTATAAGCCCATGTAAAAAACTTTTATAGATGTGGAAGGGTAGTACGGATTTTCGAGGCCTCTGATCGCTTTCTGGGTGTTGGGAATGGTGATGAAGAAGCGGCTACGGCCAGGATTAATTGCAGCTAACAGCCTGACTACAGGCGTTATTTGCGATGGGTCGTTACCGTTTTTCGACATCGTACCGACCTGGATAGTTACTTTTGGAGTCTTCATCACAACACCAGGG
Organism: uncultured Gammaproteobacteria bacterium; assembly: GCA_965368625.1. GTDB lineage: Bacteria > Pseudomonadota > Gammaproteobacteria > DSM-19610 > DSM-19610 > JAIVHA01. The sequence goes on along the minus strand of CBDUNQ010000003.1, from coordinate 3,350 downwards.
GAGAGAATGCCACCATGAGAATGGTTGTTCTGGGGGCACCGGGTTCCGGCAAAGGAACCCAGGCAAAACGAATACAGACCAGTTATAAAATTCCGCAAATCTCTACCGGAGACTTGCTGCGGGCTGCCGTGGAACAGGGTACTCCACTGGGAAAGATGGCAAAAACCGCCATGGATGCCGGCCAACTGGTCTCCGATGAAGTGGTGCTGGGGATGATTCGTGATCGGCTTGCCCAGGCCGATGCCCGGCGTGGATTTATTCTCGATGGTTTTCCGCGCAATATCCCCCAGGCTCAAATGCTGCAAACGCTTTTGGATCAACTGGGTCAGCCACTGGATCTGGCCCTGCTCATGGAAGTGGATAATGACATTCTGATTCAGCGCATGACCGGGCGCCGAACCTGTATTTCCTGTGGCCAGATGTATAACGTCTACACTTCACCACCGAAAATTGACGATCGCTGTGATGAATGCGGTGGACGGCTGCATCATCGCTCCGATGACAATGAAGAAACCATCGGAAACCGCTTGCGCATCTATGAAGCCCAGACGGCGCCACTGATAGCTCATTATCGCGAGCAGGAATTGCTGCGAACGGTTCAGGGGGTGGGCGATGTGGATGACATATACGCAGCCGTTCAAAAAGTGGTGGATTCAGTGAAACGGAACCGAAAACCGACTTCCCGTTCACAGGCCATTAAGCAGGCGGTGGCACGTCAAAAAATTCCACCTGCCAGCGTGACTCATTCCGGAGCTGAGGAAGAAAAGGCGAAGGTGGCCCCGCACGAGAAAGTGGCGGGTAGCGAGGAAATCCTGGCGCCTGCTACAGCGCAGGACGCTACCAAGAAGAAACCCGTGGCCAAGAAGAAGCCCGTAGCCAAGAAGAAACCCGTAGCCAAGAAGAAACCCGTGGCCAAGAAGAAGCCCGTAGCCAAGAAGAAGCCCGTAGCCAAGAAGAAGCCCGTAGCCAAGAAGAAACCCGTAGCCAAGAAGAAACCGGTGGCCAAGAAGAAACCCGTAGCCAAGAAGAAACCCGTAGCCAAGAAGAAACCGGTGGCCAAGAAGAAACCGGTGGCCAAGAAGAAACCCGTGGCCAAGAAGAAACCCGTGGCCAAGAAGAAACCCGTAGCCAAGAAGAAAAAGTGACCGGGTAGCGGGCCTGAATAACGAAAATACGCGGTATTCCTGGTATTTCGCATTTCATCTGAGCCTGGAGAGAGACGACGTAGAATCTTCTCGGCTACGGGTGGATTTTTTGTTTCTCAGGCGGATCACTGGTGTGCGCAAGATGGTATCCTCAAACCCAGTATGCTGGTAACCGGTGAGGCAGGATGTGTACCCGATCATAAAAGCCTGGTGGGATATGTGCTGGTTCCGGCTTGCGCCACAGCAGGTACCGGCTTCCCCGGTGTTGCTGATGATCGCCATGGGCTTCTATCTGGTTATGGATATGCTGGTGGCGTTGCCAGGCAGTGGCTGGAAGGAATCCCTGGGGCTTACCCTGATTGACATTTCCGCGCTGGCGGTGCTTACCTGGTTGTTACTGCGCTATCGGGGATATGAACAGCGCTTGAATCAAACCCTGTCTGCACTGGCCGGCACGGGGAGCGTGCTGGGCATTTTCGCCCTGCCTCTGGTGTTGTTGGCACAACAGGAAAATGTGCCACCCATGGCGGGTGTGATGTGGATTACCCTGATGGTCTGGAATCTGGCTGTGAGGGCCCATATTTTGCGTCATGCCCTTGATGTGCCTTTTGGCGTTGGTTTAATTGTCTCTACGGCGTATGCCGTAGTGGTATTGCTTCTGGTGCAATGGTTTCTTCCGGTAACATGAGCACAATGAAAATTCATATCCTTGGAATTTGCGGTACCTTTATGGGTGGCATTGCCTTATTGGCCCGGGAAGCGGGTGTGGCGGTCAGCGGAATGGATGCCAATGTATATCCCCCCATGAGCACCCAGCTTATGCAGGCGGGAATAAGCCTGCAGGAGGGATTTTCCCCTGAGCACTTGCCCAGGGATATGGATGCCGTGGTGGTGGGAAATGCCATGAGCCGCGGCAATGAAGCGGTGGAGGCGATGTTGAATCTCGGCCTGCCCTATATTTCCGGCCCGCAATGGTTGGCAGAGCAGGTGCTGCAGGGTAAATGGGTGCTTGCGGTTGCTGGTACCCACGGAAAAACCAGTACCAGCAGCATGCTGGCCTGGATACTGGACTATGCCGGACTGGAGCCCGGTTTTCTCATCGGTGGCGTGCCGGCCAACTTCGGAGTGTCAGCGCGTCTTGGTGGTGGCAGCTTCTTTGTGGTGGAGGCCGACGAATACGATACGGCATTCTTTGATAAACGCTCAAAATTTGTTCATTACCGTCCGCGAACCCTGGTATTGAATAATCTGGAATATGACCATGCGGATATCTTTCCCAATCTGGCCGCTATCCAGCAGCAATTCCATCACCTGATTCGCACGGTGCCTGGCGAAGGCCTGTTGGTGATCAATGCCAATGATGGCAATCTTTCTGAAACCCTGGATATGGGGTGCTGGACCGCCGATGAAACCGTATCCGTGGGGCAATTTCCCGCACAATGGCAGGTTCGCATGCTGCAGGCGGATGGCAGTGAGTTTGAAGTGTTGTTTGCCGGCGCTGTGCAGGGGCGTGTGTGTTGGAGTCAGCTGGGTAATCACAATGTCCACAATGCCCTTTCGGCCATTGCAGCAGCGCGCCATGCGGGTGTGCCCGCCTCGCAGGCCTGTGAGGCCTTGGCGGCCTTTACCGGCGTAAAGCGTCGTATGGAGGTGCGTGGTCAGGTGCGTGACATCACGCTATATGACGATTTCGCGCATCACCCCACCGCCATTGCCACAACCCTGCAAGGGTTGCGTGCGCGGGTCGGGCAGGCACGCATATTGGCCATCCTGGAGCCGCGCTCCAATACCATGCGTTTGGGTGTACACCAGGAAAGCCTTGCGCCTTCACTGGCGGAAGCCGATCGTATCTGGCTGTTTCAGTCCGCCGATGGCCATGTGGATCTTGCCAGCGTCGCCGCCATGACCCACGCACAGTCCAGCGTACATGAGCGGGTGGAAGACATTATTGACGATGTGGTGCTGCAGGCGCAGCCGGGTGATCATATTGTGATTATGAGCAATGGGGGTTTTGGTGGCATTCATGAGAAGCTCCTCACTGCCCTGCAGTCAGGTTGAAGCGGTATTCAAGCCTCACATATCATGTGTGTAACTCCTGTGATCCTGCCCGGTCCATGCAGATATCCATTACCGCACCGTGCCAGAAGTACGGTACCCTTTGAGCCAAGATGAACCCGCAGACGAAAAAACCCATTGCCCTGGCCT
>CBDUNQ010000002.1:0-19230 GCA_965368625.1 uncultured Gammaproteobacteria bacterium | reverse complement strand
CACCCGGTAGTATACCCGGTTGGCATCCTTGCGGGAGGCGAGAATGCCCTTGTCGCGCAGAATGGCCAGGTGCTGGGAAATATTGCTTTGGGAGGTGCCCACGTGGTGGACAATATCTTGAACACTAACTTCTTGATCACCAAGGGTGCAAAGAATTTTCAGGCGCAGTGGATGGGACATGGCCTTGAGAGAGCGGGAGGCGCGCTCGATATCTTCATCCCGGGTAATGAGCTCATCGCCCGCTTCCGTTATGCCGTCGTCGGTCATATGCAGTAGCCCTTTGTGGAGGTCCTGGGAACAGCTTGTGCACCCGCGAATTATGTCTGCCATACAGCCCTACTACCCTGCTGCCTTTTATAAACAAAACATTATACAATAATACGCCTGATGAAAAGGGGTCTTTATCAACTAGGCTCTTAAAGATGGTATTTTTCGTCTTTATGCGGTGGTTGGTATGACCTTTTCACGTTAGACTTGGTCTAAACATTACCTACAGCAACGTTACTTAACTTGAGATACCCATGTCAGTGAATCCCAAGCCTATGCTCCTGTTGATCCTCGACGGGTGGGGCTACCGAGAAGATCCCAGCTTCAACGCCATTGCGGCGGCGCGTAAACCCAATTGGGACCGCCTCTGGGCGGAGTACCCCCACACCCTGATCCGCACTTCCGGTGCGGCCGTTGGTTTACCGGGTGACCAGATGGGGAATTCGGAAGTGGGACACCTGAACCTCGGGTCCGGTCGGGTGGTGTACCAGGAATTCACCCGCGTCAGCCGTTCCATCAAGACCGGTTCATTCTTTACCAATGCCACCCTCACCGATGCGGTGGATCTTGCGGTGAATAATGATAAAGCATTGCATATCATAGGATTGTTGTCGCCAGGCGGGGTGCATAGCCATGAAGAGCATATCCATGCCATGGCGGAACTGGCGGCACAGCGAGGCGCAACAAAGGTATATCTCCATGCCTTTCTGGATGGCCGCGATACTCCGCCTCGCAGCGCCACGGCATCCCTGCGGTTGATGGAGGAAAAGTTCAAGGAAGTGGGTGTAGGTCGAATTGCCTCCATCATCGGTCGTTACTATGCCATGGACCGGGATCACCGTTGGCCCCGTATCCAGGCGGCCTATGACCTCATTACTCAGGGCAAGGGAGAATACCAGGCACAAACGGCCATCCAGGGTCTGGAAATGGCCTATGGCCGGGATGAGGGGGATGAATTCGTCAAGGCCACGGCCATCGTGCCGGCAGGTGAGGCACCGGTGCAGGTGGCGGATGGGGATGTGGTGGTCTTCATGAATTTCCGCTCCGATCGTGCCCGGCAAATTACCCGACCCTTCATCGAACCCGAATTTGATGGCTTTGTCCGCGAAGTTACACCGAAAATTGCCCAATTTGTCAGTCTCACAGAATACAATGCAGAGTTTGACAACCCGGTGGCCTTTCCCTCGGAGCGCCTTACCAATGTATTTGGTGAATATGCCGCCAGCCTGGGGCTGCGCCAGCTGCGCATTGCCGAAACGGAAAAGTATGCCCATGTAACCTTCTTCTTTAATGGTGGGGTGGAAGAGCCCTTTCCGGGGGAAGAGCGTATCCTGATCCCTTCACCCATGGTGGCCACCTATGACCTGAAGCCGGAAATGAGTGCCTATGAGCTCACGGATCAACTGGTGGATGCCATTGAAGGCCAGAAATTTGATGTGATCATCTGCAACTTTGCCAACCCCGATATGGTGGGGCACACGGGAGATTTCGATGCTGCCGTAAAGGCCATAGAAGCCCTGGACCTGTGTCTTGGCCGCATTGATACGGCGCTGCAAAAGGTGGGGGGTGAAATGCTGATCACGGCCGACCATGGCAATGCCGAGCAGATGCGCAATGACGATACCGGTCAGGTACATACCGCCCACTCCATGTGTCCGGTCCCCCTGGTCTATGTTGGCCGCCCCGCGGAACTGGCCAGCACCGGGGCCCTTTGTGACATCGTACCCACGTTGCTGTATGCCATGAATCTGAAACAACCCAATGAAATGACAGGAACTTCGCTGATTACCTATCCTGAAGATGCGCAAGCCGCCGGCGGTGCATGATCCCGCAAATCGGTACTGACAGGAGTCGTCCCGGCGTTTGGGCGACGGTATTGGTGCTGGCATGGCTACTGTGCTTAGGACCGGCTCAGGCCGCCCCCGATAGCCGGGATGCGCAAGACCCCAAGGCCACTGCGGAGCAATTACAGGCCCTGCAGGCGAAGATCAAACGCCTGCAAAAGAGCCTGGAAAGTGATCATGATCGCAAAGACCGCTTACAACGGGACTTGCGGCAGGCGGAGAAGTCCATTGGTGAAGTAAGCCGGGAATTACAACGCCTGCAGGAGCAGCTGGCTACCCAGGATGCACAACTGGCACGCTTGCAGCGGGAGCAGGCGGCGGCCCATGAACATTTCACCACCCTCAAAACCCAATTGGCGCGCGATGCCCGCGCCGCGTACCACATGGGGCAGCAGGAACCGTTGAAGTTGATCCTCAACCAGGAAGACCCGGCCAGGATGGGGCGGGCGCTGGTGTATTACCGCTATTTTGCCGAAGCGCGCGGAGCGCGCATGCAGGAAGTGAATGCCCAGCTGGAAGGCATGGCACAGCGGGAGCGGCAAATCGTGCAACAACAGGAAACCCTGGCGCGGCTGCAGCAACAACAGCGGAACAAGGCCGATTCCCTGAAGACCCATCAAACGTCCCGGAGTGCATTGCTGGCCAGGATTAAACAGGGCATTCAGGATAAAGATGCTGAGCTGGTGCAGCTCACCCGTGATGAAAAACGCCTGCAGGAGCTGGTGCGTTCGCTGCGTGATTTACTGGCCGATATACCCCAGGATGCCGGTAACCAGGAACCCTTCGGCAAGCGCAAAGGGCGGCTGGCCTGGCCCAGTAGCGGTAAATTACTGGCCCGTTTTGGCACTAAGCGGGCGCGCAGTGACCAAACCTGGCGTGGAGTGCTCATCAATGCCCCACCGGGCTCCGAGGTGCGTGCCGTTTCCCATGGCCGGGTGGCTTTTGCCGACTGGCTGCGTGGTTTCGGTCTGCTCATCATCGTGGACCACGGTGAGGGGTATATGACCCTTTATGGCCATAACCAGAGCCTTTTCAAGGAAACCGGGGAATGGGTACAAGGCGGCGAAGCCATTGCCAGCGTGGGAAAATCCGGGGGGCAGGAGTCCACCGGGCTGTATTTCGAGGTGCGCAAGGATGGTCGCCCCCTGAACCCGTCCCAGTGGTGCCGCAACAGCTGAAAACGAAGCGGGTAATTTCCCGCGAAAACAGGCCTATGGTATTGTCCCCGCTGGGCGATACTATATATAGGCCGGTGGCATAGCTTTGGAATACACAGGATTCCCGGCGAAGGCCGGGGCGGTAACCCTATTACACACGCAGGTGGCCACAGCCACACGGAAAACATACGCATGAAATTGAAAAGTCAGAACCTCTTGTTGATTCTCACCGGCACCATACTGGGGATTTCCGTATCCATAGGGCACGGTGTCTTTGCCGAGCGCGATGCGGCTTCCACAACCCTTCCGGTGGAAGAACTGCGCACCTTTTCCGATGTGTTTGGCCGCATCAAAAATGATTATGTGGAAACGGTGGATGACCGCGAATTGCTGGAAAACGCCATCCGCGGCATGCTCACCGGTCTCGACCCCCACTCTTCCTACCTGGACCGCGAACAGTTCAAGGAGTTGCAGGTGGGAACCACGGGTGAATTTGGCGGCCTTGGCATCGAAGTGGGAATGGAAGATGGTTTTGTGAAGGTCATTGCCCCCATTGATGACACTCCGGCACAACGGGCCGGCGTACAGGCCGGTGACTTGATCATCCGTCTGGACGATACGCCGGTAAAAGGGATGAGCCTGAATGATGCCGTCAAGGTCATGCGCGGCAAGCCCGGCAGTGACATTATGCTGACCATCGTACGCGAAGGGCTGGAAGCGCCGCTGAAGATTACGGTTACCCGCGCCATCATTACGGTGAAGAGCGTGAAAAGTCGTACCCTGGAAAAGGGTTTCGGCTATCTGCGTATTTCCCAGTTTCAATCCAAGACGGCAGATAATATGCTGCAGGCCATCAATGAACTGAAGAAGGAAAATGGTGGAAGCCTGAAAGGCCTGGTACTGGATCTGCGTAACAACCCCGGTGGCGTGTTGAATGGCGCGGTTGCGGTTTCCGATGCCTTTTTACGTAAGGGAATGATCGTCTACACGGAAGGTCGAGTGACCGATTCCAGCATGCGCTTCAATGCCACCCCCGATGATGTTATGAACGATGCACCGGTGGTGGTGCTGGTCAATCAGGGTTCTGCATCGGCTTCGGAAATTGTTGCCGGCGCCCTGCAGGACCACCATCGTGCCATCATTATGGGTAGTGCCACCTTTGGTAAGGGTTCGGTGCAGACCATTCTACCCCTTAGCAATGGCTCTGCCGTGAAGCTCACCACGGCACGCTACTTTACTCCTTCCGGTCGTTCGATTCAGGCAGAAGGCATTGTGCCGGATATACGCCTGGAAGATGTGAGCGTGTCGGCCAATGAAAATAAATTCGATCCCATCAAGGAAGCGAGCCTGAGTGGTCATCTTTCCAATGGTAATGGCGAGGAAGAGAAGAAGCCGAGTAAGAAGAGTGCAAGTAAGGATAAGGAAGAGCAGGAAGAGGTTTCCCTGGCACAACGCGACTTCCATCTCTATGAAGCCTTGAACATGTTGAAAGGCCTTTCCTTTCAACATCAACTGAAGAACTGATGCACGCTGAGTCGACGGAAGAAACCACGTTGACCTGGTACGCTATACAAAACGCGATCGGCGGCTTGCTGGTCGCGTTTTTGTTTGTCTGGCTTGCCCCCGCAGCAGCGGAAACGGCGACTTATTTGAATACAGTGGCCACTACCGGGAAACTGGCCGTTGCCAGCGAGGCGGACACCCCTGCTTCAACACCACTACCGGTGATCAGTATTATCATTGATGACATGGGGCGTAGCTGGGATCCCGGTATGGAGGTAGTGAAGCTTCCCGGGCCGGTAGCCTGTGCTTTTTTACCCCATGCCCCTCATACTAAAGAATTGGCCAAGCGCGCCCATGCGGTCAATAAAGAAGTGATTCTGCACCTGCCCATGGCTTCCATGGATTTGCGGCCATTGGATGAAGGCGGCATTACCCTGGATATGACCTATGAGGAATTTGTTCGCACCTTCCAGGATGATTTGGCAGCGGTGCCTCATGTCAGCGGAATCAATAATCACATGGGCAGCCTGATCACCCGCCATCCGGGCCACATGATGTGGCTCATGCATGAAATTCGCCGTCATGACCGTCTGTTTTTTGTGGATAGCCGTACCACGGTGGATACCGTGGCGCGCCAGGTGGCACTGGAAAACGGCGTACCAACGGTGGACCGGGATGTATTTCTTGATCCGGATCCATCTATAGAAGCGGTTCGCTATCAATTCCGGCGCTTGCTGAAGCTTGCCAGGAAGAATGGTTCCGCAACGGCCATAGGTCACCCCTATGCCAGCACCTTGAAGGTATTGCGGGAAGAGCTGGTGAAACTCAAAGGGGTGCGTTTGGCTCCGGTTTCAGAAGTAATCAGACTGCAGCAGCAAGGGAGTGAGAACCAATGGCAACTGTCCTGGTACCACTAGCGCAAGGATGCGAAGAACTTGAAGCCGTCACGATCATCGATTTACTGCGCCGTGCCGGAATCGAAGTGATTACCGCCAGTCTCGATGAAAAACCCGTGCGCGCTTCACGTGGTACGGTTTTGCTTGCAGATGCCGTACTGGATGAAGTGCTTGACCGCAACTTCGACATGATGGTGTTGCCGGGTGGATTGCCGGGTGCCGATCATCTCAATGAAGATCGGCGCATTCATCAGCTTATCGAGAAAATGACACGTGCCAATCACTATGTTGGGGCCATATGCGCCGCACCCAAAGTGCTGGCACGCGCGGGAATACTCAAGGGCAAAAAGGCCACCAGCTATCCGGGTGCGATTCCCAAGACCGATATGGAAGGGATTCTCTATCAGGAACAAGCCGTGGTGCAGGATGGCATGGTGTTTACCTCACGCGGACCGGGCACCGCGATGGATTTTGCGCTCACACTGATCGAAACCCTGGCAGGCAGGGAAAAGCGGGATGAGGTGGAAAAAGCACTACTGCGTGCATAATCTGATTATTTCCAGAATCGTCCATGAAGGAAGACGGTCAGGCACGGCTATCCTCATTGAGATGGCTTGAATAGCATTCCTGGTTCATGCGGTAGTGACTCTGTCCTGAAAAAATGATGGCCGCCTTTTTGTATGTAAAAACCCCGATGACGGAATTGCCAGCCACGGTTGCACAAGGGCCGGTGTGACAGTGGTAGCGAAATTTCATACATACCACAATACTTACAGGGAGTGATGGCGCAGGGATGCATTATCCGTTTGCGGCTTACTGTGTGGCCGGAAATAGATTGAGGTTATAAATTACCGGAGCTGACAATGGCAAGCCTAATGTACTCAAGAGGACGTAGCGTCATGCGATCATTTTTTTCTGTTGTTACTGTGTTGGTGATCATCGCATTTTCCTATTTCACTGTGGTGTTGATCGAATCAGGTAATGTGGGAGTAAAGAAAACGCTGGGGAAGGTAAGTAATGAGGAAATCGAACCCGGATTGACCCTGAGAATACCCGGCATTACCCAGATCAGGGAATTTGTCGGCAAGGAAATCGCCATTGATTTGACCGACCTGACACCCAAGGCGGCGGATAATCTTTCTTTGCGTGACATGGATGTGACAGTATTTTATCGTGCCAACAGTGCAGAGATTGCTGATCTGTACGTTAAGTATTCCAATGCACATGAATATGACCGCGAATCGGGAAGTTACCTACCCGCTTATCGGCTGGTGTATCGTGAGGCAAGGCGCTCGGCGTACGAAACGGTTGCGGAAATTGATTCGCTTACCATGCATAAAAAACGCGAACAGATTTCCGATTCGATAAAAACCCGTCTGCAGGAAACCTTGAATACGAATGACCCCGGTGTGTTTGAAGTCACGCGTGTGGTGATACGCTCGGTATTGACCGATCCATCCATCGAAGAATCCATACGGGAAGCCGTGGCCAATCAGAAGCGGCTTGAAGCCAAGCAGGTTATGGTGGAAATCGAACGCAAAAATGCAGAAATCGAAGCCATCCGTGCCCAGGGGATTGCCGATGCCAACGGCATCATCAATAAAACCCTGACCAAGGAATATTTGCAGCATGAGTTGAATCTTACCCTGCAGAAATTTGCCGAAACCGGTGCCAATACCATTGTGGTACCGGCAAATATGCAAGGCTTTGATATGATACTTCCCACTGACAGGTTGAAAGCCCGTTAACGGTACGCGCGATGTGGTTTTCCTGTATACATCGGGTATGGCTACATAAGGTTTTCCACTTGCCTGTGCTCTATTTCGTGGATGGGGCTGCGTAATACAATCGTTGCCTCATTGCCGAATACGCCGGCTTGCAATACCAGTTCAATGAATTTGCTGGTGGACCACCAGGAAGGTGATCCATCGGCGCGAATCATGATGGCATGGCTTGAGTGTGGCGCCATGGTTAAAGGGCTGGGTGATATGGAGAGAATGTCGAATAATTGCCCTTTATCATCGCGTACCTGTATGGAGGATTTTGTATCCTCTGTCAGTGTGAGGGCCTGGCTTGCAAGGGGTGAGACGGAAACCCGAAGTTCAATAACCGTATGGGTGATGACTCTTTTGTTCTTGTGTACTTTTTCTTCCTGGGTTTCCACGCTTATCTGATGTAAGCGGATATCCGTCAGCAGGGTACGAAGCTGTTTTTCCGTGTGCAAGGGGGTGTTGCCCACAGGCTCCCAGGTATTGTCTGGCTTGAGCCGTATGCGCTGGCCATCCGGCGTATTGGCATACCGATCGGGAGACGCGAATGTCCATGTGCCATTATCCCGAAGCAGTATTTCACGGCCATCATCACTGAGAATGAGCTGGTCTTCCGCTCCTGCCATGCCGCAGTAGTGAAGTGTTATGGCAATGAACAGGCTATAGGGTGCAAATTTTTTTCCGATAAGTGTCATGAATGATGTGTTACCCCAAAAGAAAGATAAAGGAATTGCGCAGCATGGTCATAGGTATAGATACAGGCACGATACTGGGTAGAGAAAATTTGTCATGAGGCTGTTTTACAGGGATAATGGCCCTTCTCACAGGTTGGAGGCAGCGCCTGTAACGGTAATTTAGAGCGGTATTATAACAATTATGGATTCTCCAGCCTTCATTGATGTAGAGGCATCGGGCTTTGGTACAGGCAGTTACCCTATAGAAGTGGGGTTCGTGCTCGGCAATGGCAAAAGCTTTTGCAGCCTGATTCGCCCCCAGCTGAATTGGACCCATTGGGATATTCTGGCCGAAAACACCCACCAGATTCGACGCGAACAATTGCTGAAATATGGCCGCTATGTGAATGACCTGGCTGCGTATCTCAATCTGCATTTAAAAGATGTGGATGTTTACAGTGATGCATGGGGTAATGATTTTCCGTGGGTCAACCGGATTTTTGATGCCGCCGGTATTGTGCAGCGCTTTCGCATTCGGGATGTACGTGAACTCCTTACCGATGAGCAGTTGTCCCGCTGGGATGCGACCAAGGAACAGGTAATCGCGCGTCTGGCCTTGCGCCGCCACCGCGCCAGTAGTGATGCCCTGATTTTGCAGACCACCTACCTGGAGCTTATGAAAGCGGATACTGGCGTTGATTTCAGGGTGTGCTGATCGTCTTTTCATGCCGGGTTCTGACGCTCAGGTCTGCATATGTCGCAGCACCACAGTGGAGCGCGCCTGTAAGGCATAAGGTTCTCCGGAGTGGTAGTTTTTACCATCGGGTCTTTTCCCGGTGGTGAAAGTGGTATCCAGCTCCACGGTCCAGCGCAGCGTGGTATGTTCCCTTGGCAGTCGAAAATCGATGGTTTGATGGTGGGCATTGAGCAGGATGATAAAACTGTCGTCATGGATCGGATGACCACGCTCATCTTCTTCGTCGATGGCATCTCCCTGTAACAGCAAACCCAGACAACGGGCATAGGAATGCGACCATTCACGATCCGTCATTTCACTGCCGTCCGTCCGCAGCCAGACAATATCTTTTACATTCTTTCCCTTGATGCGGCGGCCCTGAAAAAACCGGCGGCGCCGGAATACAGGATGTGCCTTGCGCAGAGCAATAATTGTTCGGGTGAATTCCAGTAATTCCTGATCCCGCGAATCCAGGTTCCAGTGCAGCCAACTGATTTCATTATCCTGACAATAGGCATTATTGTTGCCCTGTTGGGTGCGACCCATTTCGTCACCGGCCAGTAGCATGGGAACACCTTGCGAAAGAAATAATGAAGCAAGAAAATTGCGCTTTTGCTGGCCGCGACGACGCAGGATATGGAGGTTATTGGTTTCTCCCTCGGTACCACAATTCCAGCTTAAATTGTTGTTTTCACCATCCCGGTTATCTTCCCGGTTGGCGGTGTTGTGTTTTTCATTGTAACTGGTGAGGTCGGTCAGGGTGAAACCGTCATGGCAAGTGACAAAGTTAATGCTCGCATAGGGCTTGCGTCCACTGTAGGCGTACAGGTCACTGGACCCGGTGAGGCGATAGGCAAGTTCGCCGATGAGGCCGCCCTCTCCCTTCCAGTAGGCTCTGAGTGTGTCACGATAACGGCTGTTCCACTCGGTCCAGCCGACAGGAAAATTACCCACCTGGAATCCATCTTCACCCAGGTCCCAGGGTTCGGCGATCAATTTCACCTGGGAAAGTACCGGATCCTGGTGAATGATGTCGAGAAATGCCGAGAGCCGATCCACAGCATGGGCTTCGCGCGCCAGCGCTGCGGCGAGATCAAAACGGAAACCATCCACATGCATTTCCAGTACCCAGTAGCGCAGGCTGTCCATGATGAGCTGTAGTACCCGGGGGTGCATCATATTGAGCGTGTTGCCACAGCCGGTGTAATCCATGTAGTAGCGCGGGTTATCCGGCAATAAACGATAATATGCGGCATTGTCGATACCGCGGAAACACAGGGTGGGTCCCAAATGATTACCTTCCGCCGTGTGGTTGTACACCACGTCGAGTATCACTTCGATACCGTTGGAATGCAGCCGTTTCACCATGGTTTTGAATTCATTGGCCTGGCCGGATGCCGAGTAGCCGGCATGGGGGGCAAAATAGCCGATGGTGCTATAGCCCCAATAATTGTGCAGGCCATTTTCCACCAGATAGCGGTCATTGATGAAGGTATGTACCGGCATCAGTTCCACGGCGGTGACACCCAGGCTGGTAAGGTGTTCAATGGCGGTTTCGGTAGCCAGCCCTGCATAGGTGCCGCGGTATTGGGGCGGTATATCAGGATGCAGATGGGTAAAGCCCTTCACGTGGAGTTCGTAGATGACCGTATCATGCCAGGGTGTATTGGGTGGACGGTCGTCACCCCAGGCAAACGCGGTGTCAATGACCCTTGATTTGGGCACACCATGGGCATTGTTGCGGGGATCCAGATGCAAATCTTCCTGGGCGTTACCGATGGTGTAGCCGAACAGGGCATCGTTCCAGCGAACACTGCCGACAATATCCTTGGCATAGGGATCGAGCAGCAACTTATTGGGGTTGAATCGATGACCATGCTGTGGGTCATAGGGCCCGTATACCCGATAGCCATAAAGCTGACCGGGGCGCGCTTCAGGCAGGTATCCATGCCACACCTGGTCTGTCTGGCAACGCAGGGTGATTCGTTGAATTTCCCGGCGGCCTCTGGCATCGAAGAGGCACAGTTCCACCTTTTCGGCATGCTCGGAAAACAGGGCAAAATTCACCCCTTCGCCATCCCAGCTGGCGCCGAGTGGGTAGGGTTTTCCAGGCCATAGAGCGGTTGTCTGTTGCTTCATGGCGTCATGCAGGCCCCAGTATGATTCCGGCAAGCGGTGGCAATGTAAGGCTCAGTGAATATTCGCGGTTCATCCAGGCTTGCTGCTCTGTATGAAGATGTTTGTCACCATTACCAAGATTTGAGCCACCATAGAAGGACGAGTCGGAATTGAAAAGCTCGCGGTACTCCCCTGCCTTATCAATCCCAATGCGGTAATCCAGCCGTGGTACCGGTGTCAGGTTGACGACAACTATGAGGAAGTCATTATCTGCGCGGCGGATAAAGCTCAAAACAGTATTGTCACTGTCGTTGCAGTCAATCCATTCAAATCCCGCCCAATCGAATTCATAGCGATACAGGGCCGGTGTCTGTCGGTACAGTTGGTTGAGGTCACGTACCATGCGTTGCAGCCCCTGGTGCAGCGGGTAATCGAGTACATACCAATCGAGTGTCTGCATGCAATTCCATTCGATACCCTGTGCAAATTCGGTACCCATGAACAAAAGCTTCTTTCCGGGATGGGTGAACATATAGGTATAAAGTGAGCGTAAATTGGCGAAACGCTGCCATTCATCACCGGGCATCTTATTGAGCATGGATTGCTTCCCATGGGTTACCTCATCATGGGAAAAGGGCAATAGAAAATTTTCGGTGAAGGCATACAGCATACTGAAGGTAAGCAGATTGAGATGGTAGCGCCGGTGAATGGCTTCATGTTCCATGAAGGACAGGGTGTCATTCATCCAGCCCATGTTCCATTTGATATCGAAGCCCAGCCCGCCGCTTGATGTAGGTCGGCTTACCTGTGGCCAGGAAGTGGATTCTTCGGCAATCATGAGTGCTCCGGGATGTTCACCGTGTATCAACTCATTCATTTCCCGGATAAAGGCCAGTGCCTCCAGGTTTTCCCGGCCGCCGTATTCATTGGGTAACCATTCCTCGCGCGAATAATCCAGGTACAGCATGGATGCCACGGCATCGACCCGGAGTCCGTCTATATGCATTTCCTCGAACCAGTACAGGGCACTGGACAGCAGGAAGTTGCGGACTTCATTGCGACCATAATTGTAGATGAGTGTGGACCAGTCCAGGTGCTCGCCGCGACGGGGGTCTTCATGTTCATAGAGTGGTGTACCATCGAATTTGGCCAGCCCATGAGCATCCTTGGGAAAATGGGCAGGTACCCAGTCCAGCAGTACACCAATGCCGTTTTTATGACAGTGATCGACGAAGTAACGAAAGTCATCCGGACTGCCAAAGCGGCTGGTGGGGGCGAAATACCCCGTACTCTGGTAGCCCCAGGAGGGATCGTAGGGGTGTTCCGTGATGGGCAGCAGTTCGATGTGGGTAAAGCCCATATACAACACATAGTCTACCAGGCGGTGCGCCAGTTCCCGGTAATCCAGGAATTCCCCTTCGCTGCCACGCTGCCAGGAACTCAAGTGCACTTCATAGATGGACATGGGAAGATGTTGCCAATCGGCGCGGGAGCGCTGTTCCATCCAGTCAGAATCACACCAGTGGTAGCTGGAAGCCACCGCAATCAGGGAAGCGGTTTGCGGGCGGAGTTCGTAGGCCTGGGCATAGGGGTCGGCTTTAAGTAATAATTCACCCGTGTGACGGTTTCGTATTTCATATTTATATAAACCGCCCGGAGCCAGGTCTGGTATGAATAATTCCCACACCCCGGAGCCACCCCGCACGCGCATTGGGTGGCGACGCCCATCCCAGTGGTTGAAATCACCCACCACACTTACGCGTTCCGCATTGGGTGCCCAGACGGCAAACAGAATACCGGCTACCCCGTCCACCTCATGCTGATGAGAGCCGAGAAACCGGTAAGCATGGCGATGCCTGCCTTCATTGAAAAGATGCAGATCAAATTCCTGCACCTGAGGCAGAAAGCTGTAGGGGTCGTGTGCCACATGCTCGCAGTGTTGTGAATCACGCCAGATCAGTCGATATCGATCCGGTATAAGACCATGATCGCCACGCCATTCAAAAAGGTCGGTGCCCTCGAGTCGGTTCAGGGTGATGTTGCCTTCCACAATGGATACTTCACTGGCATCGGGAATAAAGGCACGGATCAGATCCTGCCCATTGTCCAGGGGGTGCTTGCCGAGCACGGAAAACGGGTCGTGGTGCCGCGCCTGATAAATACGAGTAAGCTCCGCTGCAGAATGGTTGGGTTGCATACGCCCTCCTGTTGGCGATGATGGGTGCGCCTGATAAATAGAGTGTATACGCAGATAGGGATTCTGCTGTGTTGGAAGGGTATGCTCCGCCATAGTGCATGGTGGTATGCAAAGAGAATCTCCTGGTGCACTGGTTGCGCAACATTTGCCGAATTCCCGTGGTATCCCGCTCCGCTAGTAACAATGCGAGAACTGTGCCACTCTTGACCATGAACAGGGATTTACTGTTATGCCGGTGCATGGATTCATGTCATCCCGCTCTATCCCTGTAGGCGTCGCCACTCCGTGGCGCTCTTGTTGGGCTGGTGAAGTTGCTATGCTTACCAAGTGATGGTGGCAGACAGTACTTCCTGGCAGGCTGATCCCACACCAGGCTTTGGTATGTGCGCCGGGCCGTGATTGCGATAACCGGCCCTGATATGCCATTGCCGTTGGTGACTGAAGTAAGGATGGATACGCGGAACACGGTATAACCGTTACCTTTAACAGGGGGCACAAACATGCAAATCGGTATGGTCGGGCTGGGGCGTATGGGTAGTAATATGCTATTACGCCTGCAAGCGGATGGACACGAATGTATTGGTATGGATCGCTCGCCGGAACATGTGGCACGTATGCAGGCACAAGGGATTAAAGCCACGGCTTCCCTGGATGAATTTGTTTCCTGGCTTACGCCACCCAGGGTTGCCTGGTGCATGGTCCCCCATGGCGCTGCCACGGAGCAGACCATTGCCGCCCTGGGCGAGCGTTTTTCTGCCGAGGACATCATCGTCGATGGCGGCAATAGTTATTTCAAGGATGATGTGCGACGGGCAGCACAATTATCCGGCTCCGGTATCCACTATGTGGATGCCGGTACCAGCGGCGGTGTCTGGGGGCGGGAGCGCGGATACTGTCTCATGGTCGGTGGAGACAAGGCCGCAGTTGCCAGGCTATCGCCCGTGCTGCAGACGCTTGCACCCGGTAAAGGTGACATACCCCTCACCCCCGGCCGTACCGATGGCCGGGGTAGCGCCGATGCCGGCTATCTTCACTGCGGCCCTGTGGGTGCCGGGCACTTTGTGAAGATGATTCATAACGGTATTGAGTATGGCATGATGCAAGCCTATGCCGAGGGCTTTGACATCATGAGGAATGCTGCCAAGGAATCCTTGCCGGAAGGTATGCGTTACGATCTGGATCTGGCGGAAATCGCAGAGCTGTGGAGGCGTGGCAGTGTGGTCAGTTCCTGGTTGCTGGATCTGTGCGCGATTTCCCTGCTGGAAGACTCCGACCTGACTGCCTTTAGCGGCTATGTGCAGGATTCAGGCGAAGGGCGTTGGACGGTACAGGCTGCCATTGATGAATCCGTGCCGGCGGATGTCCTCACCGCAGCGCTGTATACCCGGTTTCGCTCCCGTCAGGAGCATACCTTCGCGGAAAAAATGCTTTCCGCCATGCGTAGCCAGTTTGGAGGACATACGGAGCCGAAGGATGAGGGAGGAAAGGTCTGATGCACGAGCCGGACAATAGCAATCCGCTTGCCGTCGGTCTTTCCGAGCCGGTATTACCACAACCCTGTACCCTGGTCATATTCGGCGGTGCCGGGGACCTCTCGGGGCGCAAACTGTTACCTGCTATCTATAACCTTGGCCTGGATGGGGTGCTGCCAACGAATTTTGCCGTACTGGGGTTTTCCTTTGAGCAAATGGACGATGCAGCCTATCGCAGCTTTGCCCGTCAGGGTATCGAGCGCTTTTCCCGTCAATCCTTCGATGAAGATCATTGGCCCGGATACGAAGCGCGTCTGTTCTATCAGCAAGGCAGCTTTGATGACCCCCAGGCCTATGTGCAACTGAAGAAGCGGCTGGAAGCCATCGAGCCTGAATTCGGTATTCCCGGGAATCGTATCTTCTATCTTGCCATTCCGCCGCGCTTTATCGGCACCTGCGCACAGCAACTCAGGGATGCCGGACTGGTGCGGGATGAATCGGCGGGGGGGCCGTTTTCCCGAATCATTGTGGAAAAACCCATTGGCCGCGATTTGCAAAGCGCCGAAGAGGTCAATGAAATCGTGGGCGAATGTTTTGCTGAACGGCAGATTTACCGTATTGATCATTATCTCGGTAAGGAAACCGTACAGAATATTCTGGTGATGCGTTTTGGTAATGCCATTTTTGAGCCCTTATGGAATGCCAAACATATCGATCATGTGCAGATTACCGTGGCGGAAGCCGAGGGGGTGGGTACTCGGGCCGGATACTATGAAACGGCTGGTGCACTGCGGGACATGATTCAAAATCACATATTGCAACTGCTTTCCCTGGTGGCCATGGAACCGCCCTGGTCCATGAATGCCGATGTAATACGGGATCACCGCCTGGATGTGCTGCATTGTCTGCGGCCCCTTGCGCGGGAAGATGTGAACCATCATGTGGTACGTGCACAATATGGCCAGGGGTTCTATCAGGGTGATGATGTGCCCGGTTACCGGCGTGAAAACGGGGTGGCCAGTGATTCCACCACGGAAAGCTATGTGGCATTACGCATGTTTATCGATAACTGGCGCTGGGCCGGTGTGCCTTTCTATATCCGTACCGGAAAGCGCATGCCCAAGCGCGTCAGTGAAATTGCTGTGCAATTCAAGGATGTGCCTCATATCCTGTTCAACTCCGATAGTGACCACCCCCTGGATCCCAATGTCCTGGCATTGCGTATCCAGCCCGATGAAGGACTGTCATTGCGGATTGCCACCAAGATGCCGGGTTCGCGGGTGCAGATTTATCCGGTGAAAATGGATTTCCGTTATGGCAGTACCTTTGGCGATCAATCACCGGAAGCCTATGAGCGATTGTTGCTGGATGTGATGGCCGGTGATGCCACCCTGTTTATGCGCCGTGATGCCGTGGAGGCCTCCTGGCGCTGGATTCAGCCCCTGCTCGATGCCTGGGAGCATGGCAAGCAACGCTGGCTACCCGAATATGCCGCCGGTACCTGGGGTCCGGTGGAAGCGGATCGCCTGATTGAAAACGATGGGCGACGCTGGCGGGTGCTTTGACCATGGCCGCCTCTCCCGCCCTCTCCAAAACCAATGTGGATATCGCGGAAATCGAACACGCATTGA
Source organism: uncultured Gammaproteobacteria bacterium (assembly GCA_965368625.1). Taxonomy (GTDB): domain Bacteria; phylum Pseudomonadota; class Gammaproteobacteria; order DSM-19610; family DSM-19610; genus JAIVHA01. Next base: position 2,966 of record CBDUNQ010000002.1, on the reverse strand, counting down.
ATCGTTTGTGGGATACCCTGCATACGGAAGGCGAAACGGAACACGGGGTTACCCGTGCCTGTATGTCCAATGTGATCATCGCCTGTGAGAGCGATGAGCAGGCGCGTGATCTTGGTGAGCGGATACCGCAGTTGGTGGAGCGCCACCCGGCACGGGTGTTTTTACTGACCGCCTGCCATACGGAGAGTGGCCGCATTGAAGCACAGGTTTCGGCGCACTGCCGGCGCACGGAAGGCGGTCAACAACTCTGTTCCGAACATGTGGATATTCGCTTCGACCCTGCAGTGGTGGATCGTATTGGTTCGGTGGTGCGGCCCTTGTTGATTGGCGATTTACCCACCGCACTCTGGTGGGCCAGCAAGCGGCCACCACCACTCACGGATGGCTTGTTCGATGCCCTGGCGGAACTGGCCGACCAGGTCATTTATGACAGCGTGGGCTGGCCTCATCCCACGGAAGGTGTACGCGCCATGACACGTTGGGTCATGGGTGAAAAGCGCCCGGTATTCAATCTGGCCTGGCGTTATCTGAAACCCTGGCGCCGTATCCTGGCCCAGGTGATGGATCCCAGGGTGGCGCCGGGTGCCCTGCAGTCCATTGGTGCCATCCACATTGCCCACGGCCCCCATGCCCTGCCCATGGCCTGGTTATTGATCGGTTGGTTGGCGGGTCGTATGCATTGGAAGCCGGTACAGGGAAAGCTGCAATCCGCCACCAGCCTGGTCTGGTCCTTTACCGGTCCGCAGGGAGAATTCCCGGTAACGATCCAGCGATTGGACAGCGGTTTTCCCCAGGTGCGGCATCTGAACCTGGAGTGGCGTGGCTCCACGCCCGGGCGGGCCGGCTTTCATTATAGTGATGATCACTGGCTTTCCCTTGTGCCGGAAGAGTCGAGTTTAGCGGCCGCTTCCATTCCCGCGCACAAGGTCCCCATGGAAATGATGATTGCAGCCCAGCTGGCGCACCGCGCCAAGGATCCTTTGTTTGAACAATCCATTGCCATTGCACAGATCATGGCAGGGGTATTGAAAGGCGGCTGATCCATTGTAAGGGTCCACTCTGCCCGCTTTCAACACGGTATAGCTGTAAAATATTATTTAATAACATGGATATATGGTATTTATTATAGATATCACCAAAATTATTGATTTAATTAAAATAGTGGAAAGCTCTATATATACGTTGTGCAGCGCTTCAGGTCGGGGGGGAAGTGGCGCTAAGGTGAAAGTGAGTGGCATAAAATGGAGCGGTAATGTAGTCTGTTACACATAGCTCCATTTAATCAGGTGGCGAGTATGAAGGCATTGCCCATTGGGGAACATGATTATTTTACGGCCCGGGGCCTGAGTGCCACGACCCCGGAAAACCTGAACGATGCGCTGCGTGTGGTACTGGATGCCATGCCCACCTTGCTTTACGGTGAACCCACCGAAGAACTCACGCCGGAAGAGCAGGCGGCGTTGCGCCAGGGTGGTGTGAATCTTGATGCCGCGCTGAACCGCGATCCCCTGGCGGAAACCGCCGTCCAGTACGCAGCGATCCTGGCCAGCAGCCTGACCACAAAAGAGGCGGCCACGCGCATGGGCATACCGGAGAGCCAGGTGCGTCAGATGATCGCGCGCCGTACCCTGTACAGTCTGCTCATTAACAACCGTCGCTACATTCCTATCTTCCAGTTCGAACAGCGAGGGGGACTGGTGAATAACATCACCCGGGTGAATGCCGCCCTGAGTCCGGATCTGCATCCCGTGGAAGTGAGTGACTGGTATACTCAGTGCAATCCGGATCTGTTCGCCGGGGAAGATAGTGAAGCCATCATGAGCCCCCTGGTCTGGCTGCGCGGCGGCGGGGATGTAAAAAAACTCATTCAGCTCGCCAAGCGTCTGTAATCGCCCATGGCCAAGCTGCCGCGCGAGCCGGACCTCGAGCGACTGCAATCGACCCCACCGCAGGTAATCACCCTCGGACCAGACCGGCCCCTGTATCGGATTTATACCCGAGGCGGCGCCTATCCCACCCTCTGGAATACCTTTCGCCATTATGGGCCGCTCTCACGCTTCGACCACCATTGGGTGGACGGGCAGTGCTTACCGCAGCCCCAGGAGCGGGGCATTCTCTATGCGGCTACGGATATCCCCACCGCCGTGGCGGAATGCTTTCAGCGCAATCAACGTCGGGTCAACCGCACCCGGAACCAGCCCTGGGTAGCGGCGTTTTCCCTGGAACGGGAAGTGAAACTGCTTGATCTGACCGATGCCTTTTGTTTGCGCGTTGGGGGATCCATGAAGCTGGTGAGTGGACCCTTTCTGTATGCACAGGCCTGGTCGCGGGGGTTTTATCAGGTCTATCCTGAACTTGATGGTCTTTTCTACCCTTCGTCCCTTACCAACCGGCCCATTATGGCCTTGTATGAACGCGCGAATCCGCAGGGCTTGTTTGCTCAGCGGATTCAGTTTCATCGCGCCCTGGCGGATCCCTTACTGCACAAAGCCCTTCAAGTGATGGTGGAAGAGATCGGCTACGGCTTGGTCTGATTCGACCCATTGCCCTGGAGTAGAGCTGTACAGAGTCGCTGTTGGGTGCTTCATTGTTGAAGCGCAAGCCTGGTAAAGCAGATCCAGCGCCTGCTGTACGCGATCCTGGTGAGAAATGCGGGCTAGGCTGGGAAGATCTTTCACTTCCCGGATGGCGCCAGCCATACTACAGGCCGATGCCGATACCGATACCAAAGTGTACATTCCCGCCTTTTCTTTCTATGTCCCACAGATGGATTTGTTCGGCGGATACCAGTGGAAAGGTCTGGTGGGATTCCCCCACCATACCGGGCTGAGTGCCGCTGATGACACCCTGTACGGTGATCATGCGTCCAGGTGCGTAGCGGCTGGGCTCCAGAAAACCGCTTTGCCGAATCACGACCCGGCCCAGTGGCGTACGGTCCTGTTGAGGTCGCTGACGGGTATCCAGGG
>CBDUNQ010000001.1:0-19848 GCA_965368625.1 uncultured Gammaproteobacteria bacterium | reverse complement strand
AAAGCTGCTGAGGCAGGAAAGCATGTCCTCTGTGAAAAACCCCTGGCCATGAATGAGGAGGAATTGTTGCAGGTTCAGCAGGCGTTCATCTGCCTGTTGCTGATTTTGATGCAGTGCCAGGGTCTGCTCCTTCAATTGCAGGCCATTGGAAACCTGCATGCCTGCCCATAAAAGGCTGCCCAGGAATGTGAGTAAAGTACCCGCAACCAAGCCCTGATGGATTCGATGTAAATTGTAATACAATCGATGCTTGTCATGAGCGTAGTGATTTTTTTCACTTGCCTTGGCGGCTATATGAATAAACAAATCATCGCAATAGTTATTTTCGTTAAGGGAATTGAAACCCAGGCGCTGGGCGAGATCACTGATGTCGAGCATTTCATAGTGAGTCAGTGTCTCGTTATCACGCATTATTTCCAATTCTTCGAGTAATGTGCCACCACTTGGCATGCAGACATCCAGCAGGACATCACGCCCCAGCAGGTGAAGATTGGACAGATAACGCTTTGTCTTGCCGATTTCGCCATGTACGAATTTTGCATAATCTTTCACCGGCAGATCGGCGGGTACCGGTGTCAGGCGGCTGAAATGCAACTGCCCCTGCTGGAAAAAGCTCTGTCGCAGGCCGCTTTGCTGGGAATGGGTCACGAGCAGGGCATCTTTTCCCCTACCACAGGATTTGTCCAGCAATTTATGGCTGAGCAACGGCAGGGAATAGACGCCGGAAATGGGGATTTTATGCTCCAGCAACATGCCGAGCCAGAGGTCCAGTAATTCGGCGTTGAGTATTCCGCTGAACAATACCTCGTCTTTTCGTTTATCGGATTTGAGGCGCCCCAATACCCTGGCATTACGGTAATCGGTGCCCCGGTAGACGCGCTTCATATGCCGCTCAAGAAGCGCCTTGCGATCACTGCCAAAGGTATGTGTCAGTGAGTCAATGCGAAAATCCTCTTCAATCAGATCGCATAGAATCTGGGTCGGCAGAATGGGGAGCTTATGCAGATCCTCACTGCATTGGTTTTTGCCACTTTCATTGTTTGGATAAATGGCGATATGTTGTAACTCACCGCCCGTATGATGATAGAGGCTGAGTGATTTACTGGTGAGGAAAAGGATTTGTTTCTGCATGGCTCAGGTGATTTTTCCCAGAATGTCATAGATGGGGCCCAGTACCGACAGCATGACCCAGCCAAGTAACAGCCCCAGCACCACAGTGAGCGCAGGCTCGATCATGGTCTGAACCCGCTCGATGGATTCCTTTACATCGCGATTATAGAAATAACCCACATTATCCAGTGCATGATCCAGTGCGCCGGTGTTTTCCCCCACCCGCAGCATACGGATCACCAGTGGCGGGAAAAGGCCGGTATTCTCAAATGCACTGGAGAGTCCCACCCCTTCATTGATCTGGCGTTGTACGCGCTGCAGCGCTTCTTCCACCACGGCATTATCCACCAGTTCTTCGGAGGTGCGTAGAGCATCCAGTACGGTAATACCTGCGGAATAGAGCAGGGAAAAATTACTGGTGAATCTCGATAATAGAATCTTTGAATATATGGGCCCCAGTGGCCAGATGCGCAGCTTCCAGCCATCGAGTTCATAGCGAACGCGGCTGTTTATCCTGGCTAGATAGCGAATCAGGAAAAACGTTATGGGTGGAATCGCGATCATCAGGTACCAATAGGCAATGACCAGGTCCGATACCCAGATCAATGCCAGGGTGTGAAACGGTAGCTCCTGGCCCACGGACTGAATAAAGCTGGTCAGCTGTGGCACCAGATAAATCATCATGAAAAACATTACACCCATGACCACGGTACCAACAAAGGCAGGGTACATGATGATTTTTTTGGTGTGTGCCGCGAGTTCATCCAGCCATTTCAGTGACTCGGTGATATTGCGTAAAATATCCGGCAACATGCCACTCTGTTCCCCGGCCTTGATCAGGCTGACGAATACCCGGTTGAAGATCTGGGGAAAACGTGCCAATGCCTGAGAGAGGGTTTTACCGCCTTCGATGTCTTCGATTACTGCCGAGATTACTTCCCGAAATCTCGGGTTGTTGACGCTTTCCTGTAAATCGCTCAGCCCCTCAAGTATGGGTACCCCGGCGCGGGTCAACTGTTCAAGATGAAAACTGAAAGTAATCAATTCCTGACGGCCGACCTTGCCACCACCCAGCGTCCAGTTTTTTTTCTTTGCCAGTCGGCAACGAATCATTTCCAGGCCCATGCGGGCGAGACGCGTTTCCAGATCAGCATCGTTGGCGGCATCAATGCGACCCTGGACTACCTTTCCTGCATCGTTGATTGCCTTGTATTCAAATGCGGTCATTGTATGCGGTCCCCTAGCTCAAGCGGTCCGTGAGGTCAATGACCCGGGATACTTCGTCCAGCGAAGTCACTCCATCCAGTACACGCCGGATTCCATCTTCACTGAGTGGGCGGAAACCCTTGTTCATGGCCAAGGTGTGTATTTCACGATAGGTGGCACGGCGTGCAATCAGCTCATCCATGTCTGCATCGATTTTCAGTAATTCCATCACCGAGATACGGCCACGGTAACCGGTGTGATTGCAGTGATCGCATCCCCCGGCTTGATGCAGGGTGACTTCCTCGTCTTCGGCAACACCCAGTAATGTGCGCTCAAAATCACTGGCAGGCGCGGCTTCCCTGCAATGGATGCATAGCTTTCGAATAAGTCGTTGCGCCACGATACCGATGATATTCCCCGCCAATACATCGGGTACGATTCCCAAATCAAGCAAGCGGGGTATGGAGCCGATGGCGGAGTTGGTATGCAGGGTGGAGTACACCTGGTGACCGGTCATGGCGGCACGCAAGGCCATATCGGCGGTGTCTTCATCACGGATTTCGCCTACCAGTATGATATCCGGATCCTGGCGCATCATGGAACGTATGCCGGTGGCGAAATCCATCTTTGCCGCTTCATTGACAGAGCTCTGGCGAATCAGGTTCATGGGATATTCCACCGGATCTTCCAGTGTCATGATATTCACGGCTTCATTATTCACATAGCTGAGCATGGAATAGAGGGTGGTGGTTTTACCACTACCTGTTGGGCCGGTGACGAGAATGATGCCCTCCGGTCGTGCCATCATCAGTTTTAATGTGGACAGGGTGTCATCCGGCAGGCCCAGGTTATCAATGGGTACAATACCCTTGCTGCGATCCAGGATACGCAATACGATGTTTTCGCCCCAGGTGGTGGGCTGCACAGATACGCGGAAATCGATGGGGCGGCCATACAGGGTAAGGGAGATGCGCCCATCCTGAGGTGCACGGGTTTCCGCAATGTTCATCCCTGACATTACCTTCAATCGCACGGCAATGGCTGACCAGTAATTTTTATGCAGACTGCGGACCTGGCGCAGCACACCGTCAATACGATAACGGACTCGCAGGAATCCCTGCTCCGGCTCGAAATGGATGTCAGATGCCCCTGATTTTACGGCATCAGATAGCATCGCATCCACCAGACGCACCAGTGGCTGGCTATATTCTTCACTATCACCGCTGAGACTGTTGTAATCGATCTGCCCGGTTTCAATTTCATGAAGAATGCCATCCACAGACAATTCATATCCGTAGAATTGATCTATGGCCGACTCAATTTCCGATTCCCCGGCGAGTAAGGGGTGAATTTCCACGCGACCACCGAGGATGGCGCGTAATTGGTCCAGGGCAACCACATTGCTTGTGTCCGACATGGCAACTGTAAGCATGTTGCGTGCGTTATCGATGCTGATGGGCAGTACTCTATAGCGACGGGCCACTTCCTTGTTGATAAGCTTGAGCACATCGGGATCCACCACGGTTTTATGCAGATCCACACTTTCCTGGCCCAGGGCTTCGGAAAGGGCATCGCGCACTATGGCTTCTGTGGCAAACCCCAGGTTGACAATGATGCGACCCAGCTGATCATTGCTGCGTTTCTGTTCGGTCAGCGCTATACGCAATTGATCCTGACTCAGGATTCCCTGGTCAATGAGAATATCCCCAATGCGGCGCGGCGGTTTTTTGGTTGCTGCACTGCTCATGGCTGTTCCTGCCCGCCCAGGATCGCAATGCGTTGGCTTACAGTATGAGGATTAAACTGCCCCGCATGGTGCTGATGCAGCTTCAATGCTCGCTGATAGTAGCGTAAGGCGGGAGCCCGCTGCCCAAGGTGTTCCAGGCTGATGGCCAGGTTATAGGCATAATCGGCATTTTCCGGCGCCAGCCGCTGTGCTTCGAAATAACTTTGCTGCGCAAGTGGCCAGCGTTGCTCCCTTGCGTAAAGATTCGCCAGCGCAAAATGCAATGGGGCCAAACCCGGTTGCTGAAGCAGCAGGGATTTGAGCTCACTTTCGGTTTGTATATCCGCAGTTGATTCCAGGCTCAACAGCCCTGCCTGGGCGATACTATCCCGCGGATCGAGTTGTAACAGGTTTTGATAATAAGTACGCGCCTGATCGGCGTTCCCCTGTCGAATGGCGATGGCTGCCAGGCCCAACAGGGCATCCCGGTTGTGCGATTCGTTCCGCAACACCTGTTGGTATTGTTGCTGCGCCATATCCAGTCGTCCTGACTGATAGGCCTCGTAAGCCATGGTCAATGCCTGCTGCACGCCATTGATACGCGTGCTCCGCTGAAAGCGAATTGCCGGGCTTGGCGGTTGTTCCGCCGCCCGCCTTTCCTCTGTCTTCTCCTCTCGTATTGTGCTTTCAGCCGCTTCCCCGGTCTCCGGTTTTGTGCGCGTACGCGGATCAAACAAGGGTGAGGGACCAGAGGAGGTGGTCTGCGGGGCAGGGACAGGGGCAGGAGTGGCAGGCAGGGGCTTGCTACTGGCTTCTTCAGTCGTGTCTTCAATGGCATCCACGCCCAGGTTGCCCTCCATGGGCGGCAGGGCCAAGGGTACCGGTGGTGGGGCTGTCTGGCTCAGGGATGCCCAAAAGTGATAGGCGGCCAATGCCATCAAAAGCAATATCACCAAGGCAATGCTGCCCAACAGGGTACGACGCCGTTGTGCCTGTTGGCGTGCCTGGCTGGCAGCAAACACCCGGGCTGCTGCCGGGCTGGGAGTCACCGTATCGCTGAGTGTGTTGGTTGTGTCGGGTGATTGTTCCGCGGTGATTTGCGCTTTTTCTGTCTCCCATGGAGATTCCTGCGCTGCCGCGGCCGTGCCTTCTGTGACTTCAGTCACACCGGTATCAGGCATACTGGCGGTAACGGAAGGCATCCCGGCAGTGGCCGTTTCTTCGCTCAGCACTTGTGAATGGTTTGACGCTTGCGTTGAGGTGGGAGTATTTTCCTGCGGAGTGACCTCGGCAGGTATGCCTGCCGCTGATGGGGATTCCGCTGTGAATTCCAGTGCCGGTTCACTTTCCTTGGGATCCGCTTCCGCGGGAGACAGGCTCAGAGCCACGGGTGCTGCGGCCGTTTCCGAAGCAACTGCATGCGGCAAGGGTTCTTTTACGCTGGTGGATTCCTTTTCTTCCAGCGGGGGAATCTGCAGGCTGGCAGGAGTGGCCTGTCGGGGCTTTTCCTGGTGATCTTTTTCCCGGGGCTTATCGCGCTTGGCGTGTTCCGCCTGTTTCAGCGCGTCCATTAACAGGCTCATGTCAGCCCCCTGTGCTTTGCTGCCGGGATTCAGCCGCAGGAATCCGAATTGGCTGAGTCAGGCGCCGCGGGTCACCGCCATGTTCTGACTTCTGGTTCAGATAGTGCTGGAATTCCTGGAATTCACTTCCAATACTCGCATTGCGAATGACCCGGGGGCGTAAAAAGATCACCAGTTCACTGCGACGAATACGATTATCCCGATAGCTGAACAGATCGCCGATACGGGGTAATTCCGAAAGGAAGGGTGTACCGGATTTATTGAGATCAACACTATCCTGTATAAGGCCACCCAGTACCGCGGTTTGTCCGGACTGTACCCGGAGTATGGAATCCATTTCCCGTACCTGGATCTGCGGTATCCGGCTCTCCACATCTTCCTGGGCCAATGCCGGGTTGGGGTCATTGACAAAACCGGTAACCCTGGAAATGGTGGGACGCACGTTGAGGAGTACCGTATCTTCGGCACTGATCTGCGGGGTGACCGACATGACAAAGCCTACGGGCACCGTGTGTACTTCCGAGGAAAAAGTGGCGAGAATCACACCGTCTTCGGTGGAGGTTTCAGCGTCAATGGTGAAATACACCAGGTTGTCCACCACCTTCAGTAAGGCGGCCTGGTTGTTGATGGCCATGATCTTCGGGCTTGAAAGCACCTTCACATCACCGAATTCCCGCAACATGCTTACCGTATTGCTGATGTTGCCACGTCTGGTTTCGCGGTCAGCATAGGTGAGTGTGGTAAAGGGTTCGGTATTGAGGTTGGTACCCACCAGTGCCTGATTGACCGACCAGCCGGCACCATCGGCAATCACGCTCCAGTCCACACCCAGTTGATAGGTGTCATTGAGCGTGACTTCCACTATGGTGGCTTCGATGAGCACCTGGCGCTGGGCGCTGGGGAGCAACTGATCCAGGTAGGCTTGAATTTCTCCATGTTGACGTTCCGTTGCGCGCACGGTCAATAAACCGGATTCCGGTGCAATCATTACCGAGGTACCAGTGCTGGACCCGGAATCTTCACCGCTATCTTCCGAGCTTTCCGTGCTGCTCGAATCTTCGCTGTTTTCGGCCGTTTGCGTGGAGTCGGCTTCCGTAGTATTCCCATCCTCCACCATGGAGCGAATGGTATTGCGCAAGGTTTCCCAGAAACGATGTCTTGAAACACTGGAAACCTGCGTGGTGGAGTTATTGTTGCCACCGCCACTGCTACCGCCCACGGCAGAGGCACCGGTCGTGGCGATCTGGGTGGCCACATTGACTTCGGCGGTGTTGTCCCGAGCCAGATTCAGATAGTCGATCTTGTAGGTGCGCAGGAAGGGTAGATCCGGTTGCACTTCCAACTGGTCTCCCATGCGCTTGAAACGCACATCAGCTTGACGTGCTATGCGCTCCAGTATCTGCGGCAATGTCTGATCAATGGCATTGAGCGTCACCTGGCCGGTGACGCCCGGATGAATGTCAATATTCAATTTGGCATCCCGTGCCAGGGCAAACAGCATTTCCTTGAGCGGGACATCGGTGACCACCACGCTGTAGGTTTCCAGCGGTTCACTGGGGCGGGGTGCTTCCAGTAGTGGTGCGGCCGCTACAGGTGCTGGAATGTTTTGCGTGTTCATTTCGGGTTTTTTTACATGCCCGGTATCCTGGCGTATGGGTGCAGGGGCACAACCCAGCATACCCAGAGCGAGTAACTGGCTTAGCAGGGTGGTCAGCAAGGGTGTCGACTTCATGATCATGTGTCCTGTTGCGCCAGCATCCATTGGCCGGTCGCTTCTTTCATCACTGCATTCAGGGAACGCAGGTAGGGGCCACGTTTTTTCAGCATGGCAGGGATTTCATCGAGGGCCTGCTCCGCGTCATCAAAGCGGTTATAGCGTCCATAGAACACGGACCAGCGCGCGGTTCCCTTGACCAGGGTTGGCGCCAGATAGAGTTGCGGGAGATGGGCTTGCAGACGGGCATCCTGTAACAGCCGTTCCAGCGGGTGCCGACTTTCATCATCACTGGTCATCACCTGTATGGTGAAGTAGCCACGGGTATCCTTTGCCAGTAACTGACGGGTAGCGGACAGGCGCTGGTCTACAACATCCTGGTTCGCAGTCAAGTGTTGCACAGGGGTGTCCTTAGTGGTGCCGGCGGCCGGGGTCAGGGATGCCGGGTGGTTCATGACCGCTATTGCGGCCTTCGGTGGGCTGTTTTCAGCCCGCACCCCTGTGTCGATGTTTTCCATGACCGGTATACTCTGCTGATACAACAAGACGGTAACGGCCAGTACTGCAAGGCTTGCCGCCAGGGACCAGCCAAATGGCCGTAGGCCGGGCCAGGGGGTGGCGAATTCACTGTCAGCAATGGCGCGTTTCATATGTCGGGCATTCACTTGCCGGTGACCCTCGGCATAGGCGGCCAGCAAGGCCTTGTCCGCCAGAATGTGGATGCGGCGTATCAAACCGGCCGAGGCGCGGCTCAGAAGGCGGTAGGCACTCGGCGTGAACGGATCTCCACCCTGATACCCGGCGGCGCGAAGACGAAACGGGATATAGTCGCGAATATCCGCAAGGTTCAATGCTTCCAGTGTAAAACTGTGGGTTATGCGATCCCGTAGCTGGCGCACTTCATGAAGCGCCAGCCGCTGCTCCAGCTCCGGCTGCCCGAACAGTACAATCTGCAGCAGTTTTTCTTCCCGGGTTTCCAGGTTGGAAAGCAGACGAATTTCTTCCAGAGTGCCCATATCCATACACTGGGCTTCTTCCACGAATACCACCACGCGCCGTCCCTGTGCATGGCGTTGCAGAAGGTATTGCTGTAAGCGTTGCAGATAGCACAGGCGATCACCGTCAAGGGGAAGCTTGAGTTCCTGGGCGATGACCCGAATCACATCATCGCGCTGCAGGCTGGGGTTGGCCAGATAGATGACATCGGCGCGGGCTTCCAGCCGGTCTGCCAGCATGCGGCACAGCATGGTCTTGCCGCTGCCCACTTCCCCGCTGAGTTTGATGATGCCTTCCCCCTGTTCCACGGCATAACACAGGGCATCCAGCACCGCCCCACGTTGCGCGCCGGGGTAGAACCGCCGTGTATCCGGGGTAATGCGAAATGGCGCCGAGGCCAATCCGAAGTGGGGTCCGTACATCGCATCCTGCTCCAAAACCTGTTAGTGGATGCATGGGCTGCAAGAATCGCACCAAAATGTGGGGAGTAAGCGAAATGGTGAAGATAACGTTAATTAAATCATGAGGATGTAACTCTTGACGCAATTGATTGGTGGTTTGGGATGGTTGGCTTGAGCGCCAATCATCTGGCGTTTACGTACCGGATACAAACCCGGTACCCTTGTGACCTGGCAGCCATGGCTGTTCTGTGCAGGACCGTCAGGGTCAATTTCCCCGTTGTCGTTGCAGGCTACCCAGGTAGCCAAGTAAGTCATTGGTATCAGTGAGTTTTTTCAGTAGTAACACGAGTACACCGAGAATGGACAGCAACAAGCCTTCCTGAAGGGCTTGCAGGTAAGCACTGGCAGGCAGCACCACGGCCAGCGGCAGGAGCACTTGCCAGTATAGCCGCCGGTGACGGTGTTGACGTTGTTCATAGGGGCGGTTCAGAGGGGTTTCCATCTCAGACATAGTGTCATCCTGGCTGGGTTGTTGAGTAGGGCACCGTGGGTGCCATGTTCCACTGGCGCAGAGCCAGTATTCATGAAAATACCTTCTTCCACCACTATGGCGGCCCTTGAATTCCTTTTCTTGATCACCATGGTAGTGTGGTCATCATTTTACGAGAGATCCATCTATGTTTACTCGCCTGGCGCTTTTCCTGGCCACCAACTTTGCCGTGCTTACGGTGCTGAGTATATCCATGCGCGTATTGGGGCTGGAAACCTATCTCGCCGATGGCGGCCTGAACCTCACCGGCCTGCTGGTGATGGCGGCCATTATCGGCTTTGCCGGTTCGTTTATTTCCCTGGCCATTTCCAAGTGGATGGCCAAGCGTTCCATGGGGGTGCGGGTCATTGAGCAGCCCGCCAATGCCAGTGAGCGCTGGTTACTGGAAACCGTGCGGCGCCAGGCGGAACAGGCCGGTATCGGTATGCCGGAGGTGGGCATTTTTGATTCCCCCCAGGCCAATGCCTTTGCGACCGGCATGCAGCGCAACAATGCCCTGGTGGCCGTGAGCACCGGTCTGTTACGGCAGATGCGCAGCGAAGAGGTGGAAGCCGTCCTCGCCCATGAAGTCAGTCATGTAGCCAATGGAGACATGGTGACCATGGGACTGTTGCAGGGCGTATTGAATACCTTTGTGGTGTTCTTTTCCCGCATCATCGGTCACCTGGTGGACCGTGTGCTGTTCAAGGTGGAGCGGGGATATGGTCCCGGTTATTACATTGGCTCCATTGTGGCGGAGTTGCTGCTGGGAATCCTGGCCGCGATCATTGCCGCCTGGTTTTCGCGCCGCCGTGAATTCCGCGCCGATGCGGGGGGTGCGCGCCTGGCAGGCCGGCAAAACATGATTGCGGCACTGCAACGCTTACAGCTGGGTCAGCAGAGTGCGGACTTGCCGGGGCAGTTGGCGGCCTTTGGTATCGCCGGTGGTTTTCGCCAGGGTCTGGCGCAGTTGCTTGCCAGCCACCCCCCCCTGGAACAGCGCATCGCCACCCTGCAGCATACTCCGGACTGATACCTAAACCCCCGCTGCGGTCGCATCGCAGCGGGGTGGCATGTACAATGCGGCCTCTCTCTCGAACCAACCTGCAAGGTAAGGACCATGTCCCTGATTCGTCCCTTTACCGGATTGCGTCCCGTGGCCGGGCGCGCCGATGATGTAATTGCGCCCCCTTATGATGTGCTCAACAGCGCCGAAGCCCGGCAACGGGCGGCGGGTAAGCCCTGGAGTTTTTTACATATCTCCAAGCCGGAAATAGATCTTCCTGAAGATATTGACCCCTACGATCCGAAAGTCTATGCCAAGGCAAAGGAAAATCTCGATCATATGCTGGCGGAAGGAGTGTTGGTGCGTGATCAGGAGCCCTGTTTCTATGCCTACCGGATCACCTGGGGTGAGCATGTACAGACGGGGCTGGTGGCCGTGGCTTCCGTGGCCGACTATGATACCAATCGTATTCGTAAGCATGAATTCACCCGTCCGGTGAAGGAAGATGATCGGGTGCGGCAGATCGAGGCCCTGAATGCCCAGACCGGCCCGGTATTGTTGGCGTACCGCAGCCAAGATGCGGTAGATGCCATGATCGCTTCGGTAACCCACCAGCCGGCGGATATGGATGTTACCGCCGATGATGGCATTCGCCATGAGCTCTGGGTGATGCGTGATGCCGACCTCAATGCCAAACTGGTGGCGGCTTTCGATGCCATGGATGCCCTGTACATCGCTGATGGCCATCATCGCTCCGCTTCAGCATCACGAATTTCTGCGGCACGTAAAGGCAAAGCACCGGTCGATGGCAGCCAGGACTATTTTCTGTCGGTGATTTTCCCGCACCGGCAAATGAAGATACTCGACTACAACCGCGTGATTACCGACCTCAATGGCCTGAGCCCGGAAGCATTACTCGCCCGCGTGGCAGAACACTTCGATCTGGTGGCGGCCGATGAAGCGGTGCACCCCTCTGGCCACGGTCAGTATGGTATGTATCTGGCAGGGCAATGGTATGCCTTGACGATTCATCAGGAATTGATCCCGCAGGACCCGGTGGCACGCCTGGATGTGAGTCTGCTGTCGAATCATCTGATTGCCCCGGTATTGGGTATTACCGATCAGCGGCGTGACAAGCGTATTGACTTTGTTGGTGGCATGCGTGGTTTGCAGGAGCTGGAAAAACGCGTGGATTCGGGTGAAATGGCCATTGCCTTTTCCTTTTACCCCACCACCATGGAAGATCTTATGGCAGTCGCCGATGCCAATGAAGTGATGCCGCCAAAATCCACCTGGTTTGAGCCCAAACTGGCGGATGGGCTGGTTTCTCATGTGCTCGATTAACGCGGGGATACCGGTATTGCCCCACAGTGGCAGTTCAAGGGTCCAGTAGGGCGTATGTGCCGGCGACAGGCCTGCTTCAAAATTTCCTGTGGGCCAGGTACGGAAAGCGAAAGGCTGAGAAGATGAAGCGGCCCGATCAGGCCACTTCGTCGGAGAAATCGTAACTCAGGGCGGTATCGGGTTCCTGCAGGAAGTATCCCTGTATGTAGTGCACCCCATGCTGCCAGAGTACCGCCAGGCTATGGGCATCCTGCACGAATTCCGCAATGCACTTCTTGTCCATGGATTGGGCCATTTCCACGATGGATTTCACTACCGCCTGGTTGTCGGCGTCGGCAGCCAGGTTGTGGATGAAGGAGCCATCGATTTTGAGATAGTCCACGGGCAAATGTTTCAGTAACTGGAAGGAATTGGGGCCGCTGCCGAAATGTTCCAGGGCCGTTCCCACCCGGACCTGTTGCATGGTCTTGATGAAGGCCTTGGCATTTTTCAGGTATTGCTGTGCGTTTTGCTCGGAAATCTCAAAGATCAGACTGTTGGCGGACAGCTTGTTCACTTTGATCAAATCATGAATCCAGAGGGCAAGTTCGGGGTCCGACAGGGTTTGCCCGGACAGTTTCACGAAGAAATTGGTTTGAATGCCGTCATTACGACGTTTGGCCAGTACTTCGATGGCGGTGCGGATAACCCAGCGGTCGATATCCACGATTTGCCCGCTTTGCTCGGCACTGGCCAGGAACTGACCCGGCAGAATGGATTCACCGGCTTCCCCGAGCATGCGCACAAAGACTTCGTATTTTTCCTGATGATCACCCTGCAGGCTGACAATGGGTTGATATACCAGTTGGAATTGATTTTCTTCTATGGCCTTTTTGATGGCCTGGTTCCATTGGACTTCACGCTCCTTGCCGGCTTTTTCATCGGTGACCGGGTTGTGGAGATGCAGGCGGTTGCCGCCGGCGGCACGGGCCACTTCACAGGCGAGATCTGCCTGGGACAGCAATTGTTGTGCGGGCGGTGCGCTTTCCGTAATCATGCCCAGACCGATACTGCAGGTGGTGGTGATGGATTGATCTTCCACATCGGCAATATGATCTTCCACCGTCTTACGTAAGGATTCGGCAAAGGCCTGTGCATCTTCCGGATTTTCCGTGGCGTGGATAATGGTGAAGGAGTGGTCGCCAAAGCGGGAAAGTATATCCTTCTCACCACAGCAGCTACGCAGCAATTCGGCAATTTCCCGGATCACCATATCGGACAGGCCGATACCGATGTTTTCCTTGATATCCTTGAAGTTGTCGATGAGCAGATAGATCACCGTGCTGCTGCCGGATCCGGCTTTGGCATTGGTGACAGCCACTTCCAGCTCTTCCATGAAATACTGGCGGTTGTAGAGGCCGGTGAGTACGTCCTGTTTGCTGAGGTATTTGAGCTTTTGCTCCAGCTCTTTGCTGCTGGACTGGTTGCGTATGATGATCTGGGTGCAGGGTTCGCCTTCTATGGAAGCCGGAGAAAATTCCATGCGTGCCTTGAAGGTATTGCCATCGGGAAGCATCCCGCGTAAATCCAGTTGCTCCGGTGTATTTTGCTCCTTACCATAGCTGCGCAGAAAATCCTTCAGCGTGCCATGATCATCGGCGGACACCATGTCGAGAATGGGCGTGCCTTCGATTTCATCGATTTCTTCAAAGCCGAACATTTCCAGATAGGAACGGTTGGCATAGATATGCATGCCTTCATGAATATAGGTTATGGCATCGCGCGAACTTTCCATCAGCCCCCGAGCGCGTTTTTCACTTTCGCGGAACGCGGCTTCGAAGTGCTGTGCCTTGACACGCAAGTCATTGGCCTTGAATTCTCGTTGTACGATAAATTGCAGATGGTCCGGTTGGTCGTAGGAGGCCAGATCCGTGGCGCCCAGTCGCATGGCTTCGATGACCGCAGGTTCATCACAGGCTTCGGCCACCGCAATGACGGGAATATCGAGACGCAGCTGTACCAGATGGGCCAGCACATCTTCCAGAGGCAGGTCCGGCACCCCCTGACAGCAAAGGATGAGGTCCGGTGAAGTCTTACCCAGCTCTTCATCCAATGTCTCGGCATCTCCTGCATGGGTATAGCGTACGGCAAAGCCCCCATTACGCAGGATATTGGCGAGTGCCTCAGCGTCATTGCGCGATTCCTCGATAATAATCAGGCGTAGAGATATTTCCTTTTGCACCCTGGACCTCAACTATTTTTTTGATGATGCCGCCCACTGGAACGGCGATTCCCCGGATTTTTGCAGTATCGACCCTGTTTCACAGAAGCCTGGCTCACGGGGCACTGCTATGCTGCTTACTACTGTGTCGGCATGCGTAGTGTACTCTTGAATGGGCCGCTGCTCTGGCTCCATGCCTACTTGTAACGGATTTTTCACATGTTTTCCAGTCGATACAATCCTGCTAGCATTCCACTATGGGCAATCGCAGGGAGCGGCCGCTACCTGGAGAGTGATATGCAGGAAATTATTGTCAGGGCGGAAACCCCGGAAGACATCCGCGCCATCGATGTGGTCAACCTGAGTGCCTTCGAGGGGGAATCGGAAGCGCAACTGGTGGGAGAAGTGCGGGCTTCTTCTTGTTTTGTACCGGATTTGTCACTGGTGGCCGAACTCAATGGCCGCATCGTAGGGCACGTATTGCTGTCGAAAATGTCTTTGCAGCGCAGCCAGGGCAGTGTCGAAATTCTGGCGTTGGGGCCCATGTCGGTAGTGCCTTCCCAGTCCCACCGGGGTATCGGCTCTGAATTGATACAGGCGGCCATTGCCCGGGCCAAGCCCCTTGGCTATGGAGCCATCGTGGTGGCGGGTCATCCTGAATACTATGAGCGTCTGGGCTTCGCCCCCGCGACCCAATGGCAGGTGAGTTGCAATCTCAATCTCCCCGACGATGCGCTTACGGCCATGGAACTGAAACCGGGCACCCTTGCCGAGGGCGGCAAAGTGGATTATCCAGCGATTTTCAGCAAATTGTACTGATCGGCCAGGGTAGAAGCCGTTGTCCGGAAAACGGTTCCGAGTACCGGTTGGGCCATTTCCGCCAGGGAGACACAGGCGCACCGGGGAAGTGCTTCAGATGGAGTCCCACAATTCCTCGAAGTCGGCTCCCTGGGGGAAGCTGGATTTTTCAGGTTCTTCGGATTTGCTGCCTTCCATTGTGCGGAACTGGAATTGTGCAAAGGTGCCGGTATTTTCCACCAGCTTTTCCAGTTTTACCCGGATTTCCCGTCCATTACTGTGGATGATGGCGCTGCCCCCCACGCGAAAAGGTGGCGAAGCCAATACCAGGGTGGCCGGCTGGGCAATGGAATGGATTTCCGGCAACAGCAGGCTGCGTTGGAAGCGGTGATCCGTGGTGGTCGCCGGGTAGGGGCGGGCCCCCACAGCCACGGCGCCAGGTGACAGCATCTGTACCCCCAGCTCCAGGCCGGATTCACATTTCATCCAGCGGATCACCCCGAGTCGCCAGTGGAAGGTGTCCTGGTCACTGTGTTCGCGGATACCAACCAGTTCACCCACGATGGCGCGGGAATTTTCCAGGCTGTCCCATAACAGGCAATACCCGCCGGCACTGACATTGACCATTTTCCATTCCCGGTAGCGGAATGGACTGGAATCTTCCGGTTCCACCCCCGTGGGGATCTGTACCCGTTGTGCAGGGGGGGTGCCTGTCTTGATATTGCTGTTTTCCAGGTTGGTGGGCTCGAGTTCCCAGAGTTCCGGGGTCTGCCCCTTTTCAGAACTGACCACATCGGCATTGAATTGCGGGTGGTTTTGAAAAGGCGTGTTTTCCTGCGCCGATCCGGCATGATTGAATACCGCTTCACCGCTGACGAAATAGTGGGTGGCGGCAAGACCCATGGTCACCGAAACACTGGCCGTTTGCTGGGTACGGGAAAAGCGGCGCTTGGGCATGACGCCCCAGGCAAGCATGAGGCGGCGTAAGGTATTTTCATTAAGAATTGAAGTAGCCTTTTCCTGACGGCTGGATTCCGCCAGCGCCTGGCGCACATCTTCCGTCAAATCCGCCGTATTCAGGGCGCGGCAGCGGGTATCCTGAATGCCGCGATGATGCAGTGATAAATAGGTGGGGGGGTCGTCACTGCCCAGATTGACCACAAACAATCCGTTGGGTTGCCCGGGCAATACCAGAGGCTTGAGACTACTATGAGGCGCCCATTGCTGGATTTTTTCGTGAATCAGTTCCACTTCACCCTGACGCATGCGGAATGGGCAGGCAAGGGCCAGCAGCAGAATTTCCTTGTAGAGGTTATCAATGGAAACCCGGGTCTGGCGGATCTCTTTTTCATCGGCAACCTGGGTTTGTGCCAGGTCATGGCTTTCGGCATATTCATAGAGTTGATGAATGTCGGCCCAGCTGTGCTCAGGGTATGGACTGTATACCTGATAAGCACGCAGCAGTTGCATGGACAGGCAATGCAGGGTGCGATGGATGGCGGTTGTCAGTATCCTGCCATCCAGCATGGAGGGGGGTTCCGCCACCAGAAACATGATGATGACCTTGTATCCGCTGGCCAGTTCGCGCAGTAGCTCCTGTGTGAGCAGGGCCACCTTGCCGGCTTTTTCGTTTAAGGGAAATGTCTGGCCGAGAATGTGTTTCTTCAGACTGTCAAGCACATAGAAGACGCGGGGCCGCAATAATTCCAGCACTTGAAAACGCTGCTTGGCAGGCATTTCCTGTGCATTGGTGGCTTGCAGTGCCTGATAGAGCATACGGGCGGTTTGACCGATGTTAGTAACCGGAAGGGTGGATACCCACTGCTGGACGGCTGCCGGCTTGGCATCGAAAAAGTCCGTTTTACGGTCTACCGCTTGTATATGTAAGTGCATGAGCTTTTATTAGTTCTGTTGAAGAGGTTATATCGTCGCCCGCACGGGTTTCCCTTGTGGAAGAGCGGGTGCCGGCCTGCGTCCTGCCTAACTATCGTCCAGAGTAGCGGCTGCTGAACCTGCAGTATAGCAATTTTCCCAATCAGCGCCTGGACTTGTGCTCATGCCGGCGGCGCTTCAGGGAAGTAGCCAGGTTTTTGAGTGGGCGCCGGGCTCTTCCCGTGCCAGCCGCGGTACCAGGTAGCCCGGCAGGCGTGCCTGGAGTGCCCTCAGTAGAGCGATGGCTTCGGACTCCGGTACCTCAAAGTGGGCGGCCCCGGCCACCCGATCGAGAAGGTGGAGGTAGTAGGGAATCACCCCGGACGCCAACAGGCGTTCTGACAAAGCCACCTGTGCATCCACACAATCATTGACCCCCCGTAGGAGAACGGCCTGGTTCAGTAACTGTACTCCCTGATTGCGCAGCCTGGCCAGGGCGGCATCCACGCTGGAAGACAATTCCTGAGCATGATTGGTATGGATCACCATAACCTGGTGAAGGCGACTGTTGCCAAGCCATTCCAGTAAGGCGGCATCCACCCGCGAGGGAAGAACCACTACCAGACGGGTATGGATACGCAGGCGCTGCAGGTGGGGAATTTCATCCAGGGATTGCACCAGGGTGGCCAGGCGGCGATCACTGAGTGAAAGCGGGTCGCCACCACTGAGTAGTACTTCGTGAATATCCTCATGGCGGCGAATATAGTCCAGGGCGGCGTCCCAGTGCTGCTGTGTGGGGTTGGCTTCGCTATAGGGGAAATGGCGGCGAAAGCAGTAACGGCAATGGATGCCACAGGCCCCGGTAAGGGTCAGTAACACCCGTCCCGCATACTTATGGAGCAAGCCGGGAGTGGGCATGGCGCCTTGTTCCTGAAGTGGATCGGCACCGTAGTCTTGCGGTGAATATCCTTCTGAATCAATGGGTAATACTTGACGTAACAAGGGGTCGTCGGGGTCGCCTACGGTCATGCGCTGGATGAATTCCCGGGGCACGCGCAGGGGGAATTGCCGGGCGGCGGCATGCCTGGCCGGCGCCAGAAGGTGGTCCAGCTCCAGTAGCTGAAGCAACACCCGGGGATCCTGGATGGCTTGCGCCAGTTCCCGTTGCCATTGGGGTGTGTGTTGCACTACGGCGGTTCGCGGTATCATACGGGCAATTTTGACTCCGGCGCAGCGCGCCCAATGAAATGGAAGGTAGTGGATGGCAAATTACAGCACCAATGAATTTAAGAGCGGGTTAAAGGTGATGGTGGACGGGGACCCATGCTCCATCATTGAAAACGAGTTTGTCAAACCGGGAAAGGGCCAGGCATTCAACCGGGTAAAAATTCGCAATCTGATGACCGGGCGTGTGGTGGAGCGCACCTTCAAGTCGGGGGAAAGCCTGGAAGGCGCCGACGTGATGGAAACAGAGATGCAGTATCTCTATACCGATGGTGAATTCTGGTACTTCATGGATCCCAATAGCTTTGAGCAAAAAGGGGCTGGCGAAGCGGCCGTCACCGATGCCATCAAATGGCTTAAGGAGCAGGATAACTGCACGGTAACCACCTGGAATGATGACGTCATCAGCGTTACCCCGCCCAATTTTGTCGTGTTGGCGGTAACCGATACGGACCCCGGGGTGCGCGGGGACACTTCCGGTGGCGGTGGTAAACCCGCCACACTGGAAACCGGCGCAGTGGTGCGGGTACCTCTGTTCATCGATGTGGGTGACTTGCTGAAAGTGGATACGCGTAGCGGGGAATATGTTTCCCGTGCCAAGGAATAATCATCGTCAGCGGGCGTGATGGGACGGCAATGGGTAGCTTGTGGCAGCCGGCGGCTGTATGGGATGTAGTGCGCCTGCGCGCCTGGCTGTTACGGGAAATCCGTGATTTTTTTGCCGCGCGTGATGTGTTGGAAGTGGATACTCCCTCATTGTCAGCGGCGGCAGCCAGTGATATTGCCCTGCAGAGCTTTACCGTGAATTACCATGGTCCGGGGTTGGCGCCAGGCCAGGAACTGTTCCTGCATACTTCCCCGGAGTTTCCCATGAAACGCTTGCTGGCGGCCGGCAGTGGTGCCATCTATCAGCTATGTAAGGTGTTTCGTGATGGTGAAGCGGGTACCCGTCACAACCCGGAATTCACCCTGCTGGAGTGGTATCGTCCCGGTTGGGATCACTGGCAATTGATGGAAGAGTTGGAAACGCTATTGACATCACTGCTGACGGCGCGAGGGCTTGCACTGGAAGTACGACGCTATTCCTACCGGGCGCTGTTTCAGGACTATCTGGCCATTGACCCACTGCGGGCCCCGGTGGAAGCGCTGCGTCAGTGTGCCCTGGATGCAGGGATTCAGCCTCCTGAAGGGATGCCGGCGAATGATCCCGACCCCTGGCGTGATCTGCTGCTGACCCACTGTATCGAGCCGCGACTGG
The DNA here is from genome assembly GCA_965368625.1 of uncultured Gammaproteobacteria bacterium. GTDB lineage: Bacteria > Pseudomonadota > Gammaproteobacteria > DSM-19610 > DSM-19610 > JAIVHA01. Next base: position 881 of record CBDUNQ010000001.1, on the reverse strand, counting down.
GCCCCGGGTTGGTGCTGGTATATGACTATCCGGCGAGCCAGGCAGCCCTGGCTAAAATTCGCCAGGATGACCCACCGGTAGCGGAGCGTTTTGAGTTGTATGGCAATGGTATTGAACTCGCCAATGGGTTCCATGAACTTACGGATGCCGGTGAGCAGGAAGCCCGCTTTGCGGCAGATAATCGGCGGCGGCAGCAGCAGGGTCTGTCGCCGGTGCCGTTGGATCGCCACTTGCTTGATGCACTGGCGCATGGCTTGCCGGCCTGTGCCGGTGTGGCCCTGGGTGTGGATCGCTTGCTGATGTTATTGGCAGGGGTGACGGATATCCGCAAGGTACTGACATTTCCCCTGGAGCGGGCATGAATTCTGCGAATCCCTTATCCAATGTACGTATCGTGCTGGTGAATACCAGCCACCCGGGAAACATCGGTGCCGTCGCCCGGGCCATGAAGACTATGGGCTTGTCACAGCTGGCGCTGGTTTCTCCCAGGGAATACCCCTGTGCCGAGGCCACGGCGCGCGCATCAGGGGCGGATGATCTATTGTCGCAGGCACAGGTGTATGAAGATCTGGATGCGGCCCTTCATGGTTGCCATTGGGTGCTGGGAGCCAGTGCCCGGTTACGAAAAATTCCGGTGCCACCCCAGTTACCGCGCGACAGTGCCCGACGGGTAGTGCAGGAGTGTGCGCAGGGGCAGGTGGCCCTGGTGTTCGGTCGCGAACAGTCCGGACTCAGCAATGAAGAGCTGGATCGCTGTCATGCACTGGTGAATATTCCCACCAATCCTGCCTATGGATCGCTGAATCTTGCCATGGCGGTACAGGTGGTGGCCTATGAAGTGCGCATGGCCGCCAGAGAGGAGCCGGCGGATTCGGTTCCGC